>NZ_JBBMRD010000011.1:0-140014 GCF_038900355.1 Olleya sp. AS48
AAAACAATTTAAAGCCCACTTTACTTTAAAAAGGTAATTAAGCAAGATTAAATAACACCAATAAAAAAGCCTGAACAAATGTTCAGGCTTTTTTTATAATACTATATTTAAAAAAGATGTTAGTTAACCTCAAATGTAATTTTAAGATTAACTCTAAAGTCTACAACTTCGCCATCTTTAACGCTAGCACTTTGATCTTGTACATAAACAGATCTAATGTTTTTAACGCTTTTAGACGCATGCTTTACTGCTTTTTTAGTTGCATCTTCCCAACTTTTATCAGAGTTTGATAATACTTCGATTACTTTTAATACTGCCATAATATTTAAATTTTAATTATTGTTTGTTTCTTAAAATTACAACTTTTAATACAATAATTGATGATTTAAATCTTCTAACAATATAGTAGTCGGGTTAAACAGTGTGTTTTATAGGTTGAAATTAACCATTTAGTGCTACAACAGATTCTACTTTTCCTGCTAACATCTCTTTAAGCATATTTTCAATTCCGTTTTTTAATGTAAATGTTGAAGATGGACAACCACTACATGCACCTTGTAAAATTACTTTTACGGTTTTAGTAGTTTCATCATAGGATTCAAATTGGATGTTCCCTCCATCACTTGCAACAGCAGGCTTAATATATTCTTCTAGAATGTTTACAATTTGCTTAGAGGTGTCATCTAATGTTTCAAAGTGTGCTTCTACTTTTTCTACAGATTTTTCAACAACTTCTGGTGCATTAGGTGATACTATTTCTTTAGCATCCTGTATGTAATTTTTTATAAACTCTCTTAATTCAAAAGAAATGTCATTCCATTCTGCGATATCATATTTTGTGATTGACACATAGTTTTCGTCAAAAAAGACGCTTTTAACAAATGGAAAATGAAATAATGCTGTAGCCATAGGTGATGGCTTAGCTGTTTCGATTGAGGTAAACTCGTAAGAAGAGGTAACTAATTTTTTGTTTGAAACAAATTTTAGTACTGATGGGTTTGGCGTGCTTTCCGTGTAAACGGTTACAGCAACCTTTTTTGTTACAGCAGTTTCTGACACAGCTATTCCACCATCGTTTAGGTAGGATTCAATCTGTTCTGCTACTTCAGTCTTAACATCGTTCCATTCTACAATATTATATCTTTCAATAGCAATAAAATTGCTAGATATGTAAACTTTTTTTACAAAAGGAAGATAAAATAATTGTTGTGCTAAAGGTGAGTCTTTAGCCTCGTCAATGTTGTTAAATTCAAAGCTTTGGTGCTTGGTTATAAATTGGTTTAATTCGAATTTAATTATGGTAGGGTTAGAGGTTTCTTGTATTGAAACTTTAAAATCACTCATTGTTACTTTTTTTTTGCAAAAATACTAAAGAAAAGTATAGATATCTATTATATTTGATTTTTATAAAATTTAACGATTTTTGAGGTTTATTTGATAAAACATTTTTATCTTGAACCTTTAACTTTTACGATTGAAATTATACGTTGTAAATTTATATATTTGAGACTCACTTTTAATTTTAAGTTAAAAGTTAGTTATAAACCCAATAGCGTAGCTATTTTATAGACCTGTCTACCTCGAAATAAGAGATTATGAGATTAAAAAACATATTTTTA
This sequence comes from Olleya sp. AS48, assembly GCF_038900355.1. NCBI lineage: Bacteria > Pseudomonadati > Bacteroidota > Flavobacteriia > Flavobacteriales > Flavobacteriaceae > Olleya > Olleya sp. AS48. The sequence goes on from NZ_JBBMRD010000011.1 coordinate 1,620, forward strand.
ATAGCAATTGTTGCTTTATTTGGCACTCAATTTTCAAAAGCCCAAGAGGGATTACCAATCTACTCAGATTATTTAACGGATAACTACTACTTGATTCACCCATCTATGGCTGGTGCAGCAAATTGTGCTAAGCTTAGGGTTACAGGAAGACAGCAGTGGTTTGGAGATGATGATGCTCCAAAGTTAATTACTGCTAGTGTAAATGGTAGAATTGGAGACTCGCAATCTGGTATTGGAGCTATTGTGTATAGTGATAAAAATGGATACCACTCTCAAACTGGTGCTTATTTTACTTACGCACACCATTTAATGTTTTCAAGAAGTACTACTGACCTAAACCAATTATCTTTTGGTTTAAGTGTTGGAGCGATACAATATAAGTTAGATGAAACTAGCTTTTTAGCTGATGGATTTGATCCTATTATTGCTGGAATAGAGCAGTCTGCTACTAATTTTAATGTAGACTTTGGTTTTTCTTACTTCTTATATGATTTTTATGCACACGCAACAGTAAAAAACTTACTGAAAAATGATGGTATTAATTTTAATGAGCAAGGTATAAGCTATGACAATTTAAGAACTTACTTAGTATCTGTAGGAAATACCTTTGGAAGCTATGGTAGCGAATGGAGTTTTGAGCCTTCTGCTATGTTTATGTATAGAGATGCTACAGAGGAAGCATCTTTTGACCTTAACATTAAAGCATACAAATCCGTAGACTTTGGTAAGGTTTGGGGAGGATTATCTTACAGACGATCTTTAGATGGTGCAGAATTTAGAGATGGATCTGGAGTAAGCAGCCAAAAACTACAATATATTACACCAATATTAGGTGTGGAAGTAAACAACTTTGTGTTTGCTTACAACTATAGCTACCAAGCAAACTCTGTAGTATTTAATAATGGTGGATTCCACCAATTAACATTAGGGTTTAACTTTAACTGTGGTAAAGAAAGATACAGTTGTAATTGTCCTGCAATTAACTAATTGTCAATATATAATTTATAAAAAAAGCCTCATTATAATGAGGCTTTTTTTTTATGGCTTTAATTAATGGTTAGTATTTAACTCTTTAACGTCAATGGTTCCGTCAGGTGATATAACAAAGTATTTATGTTTGATTTCTGTTTTAACAATAGGGTCTTGTTTTTGCTCAGCTGGTTTTGGTGTAAAATGTAGTTTTATTTCCATACCAATTTGTACAACAGGCTCTAATATTGAAGGATTAATTACAATATCATAGTTCTCGTAAGACAAAGGTTGGTAGTAATATGAGGTTTGTTTTTTTACTTCAGTAACACCTTTATCCTGTTTTAAAGCTTGGAAAGATATGCTGTTAAATGCCTGATAATTTTGATAAAAATCTTTTGGGAAGTAACAATATTTTTGATCAGCCATGACAGCATTATAGTTTTCTAATTTAAAACCTAGTAGATTGTAATATTCTTTTTTTTCGGTAATTAAATTTAAAAGTTTAGTTTGTAGATTCTTATACACATCAGCAATGTTTTCAATATAATAATCCACTTTTACCAAGTTATAAATTTCATTTTTAGCACAAGCAGTAAGAATTTTTTCAAATTGTTGTGTCTTAGTAAATTGGATGTGTATGTTTTGTTGCAGCTCAAATCCTTTAGGGACTTCAGTATACGTTTTGCTAAATAGCTTTTTAGTGACCTCTACCTCATAAACAGGAACAAACGAAATCACGTCAATAGCAATATCCTTTTCTAAAATTCCAATTGACGTTAACTCTGTTTTGATATTTGCAATACGATCATTTAAAAGGGTATTAGTGATTTCAGCAGTTTCGCCAATTTGAGTAACATTAAAAATAGCAGTGTAGGTAGTTGCTTTTACATTTTGCAACGCTCTAACGTCAATTATAATAGTACTGTTAGGATTTAAATTAGGTGTAACTTGTCTAAGTGAGTTACCATAAGCAATAGCATTTCCGCTAGTTATATTTTGTCTGGAAATGCCTTGATTAAGATTTCCCATGTGTTGTGCTTGGATGTTAATAGATAGTAAAGTGAATAGGGCAAATAATTTTGAATATTTCATAATTGCTTTAAGTTTTAATTTTGGTAAACCTATAAGCAACATATTTAAAACAAAAGCTAGATTGAGTAAACTAACAACATAAATGAGTCAGTTTGGTATATAAATGAGTTAAGACTATAATTTTGGTTATTTTACTTATCAAATTGAAAAAAGTACATTTTATTTAATGGGCTAAAGTGCGTAAGTTTATATTCTATAATTTAATAAATGAAAAACCTACGCATACTACTAACTATTTTGTTGTGTCTAACAGCACAGCAAATCATGCAAGCGCAACATCAGTTAAATAAATCTGAAGAGGCTACTTTTACTGTAAAAGGGTTAGTTAGAGAGGTGGATACTTATAATCCAATAGTTGATGTTAACATCCAAGTTAATGGAGGATCTTACACTAGTACCAGTTTAAGTGGCGAATTTAGAATTAATGTAAAAATAGGAGATGAGATTATGATTAGTCACAAGGATTTTGAGACTATTTATTACACGGTAAAATCCGATGACGATATAACCGTAGAAGTCCATGCCTTAATCGAGGATGCCTATGTTAAAAAGATAAAAACCAAATCTAATACTTTTAAAAGTACCATTGATTCAGCTGTTTTTTACAAGAAAATTTCAGCAGAAAAAAGTATACAGTTTATAACTGAAAGTATTCCAAAAAGTACATCTGTTAAGCAAAATGCCGAAGCTTTTGAGGTCTTAGCAGACATCTATATGTATTGGAAACAATACGATTTAGCGGTAACAAACTATCGTATAAGTTTAAATAATGTAAACTCAACAGACGTTAATTTAAAATTAGCTAAAGCCTATTTTAAAAACAAAAATCACCAGGAGAGTTTAGCCATTTATAATAATTTAAAAAATAGCGATTTGTCTAATTGGCAAAACGTAATACGTTACGAAGGATTAGGTGATGTGTATGCTCAAATCAATCAAAACAGTAAAGCAACGCAAGCTTATACAGAAGGATTAAAAGTAGCAACTACTAATCAAATTTTGCCTAAAGTTACAGACTTAAATTCTAAACTAGGAGAGGTTTACAATTCAGAAGGTAAAAAGGCTAAAGCCGAAGTTTTACTAGAAAACTCTGTAGCGCTTGCTGCTCAAGAAAATAAAACAAGAGAGGTTGAACAAAAAATTAAGTTTGCAGATTTTCAAAATGTCAATCAATCTTACGATCAAGAAATTAAAACCAGAAAAGAGATCATTAAAGATATAGCTGTTATTGAAAAAGACTCCATAATAGCTAACGAGAGTAACATAACTAAGCAAAAACAAAACTATAAAATTGGTAATGCGTATTTCCTTCAAAAGGAATATAAAGAAGCCATTCCATACCTAGAAAAAAGTATTGAAGAAGCAGATAAAAAAGAAGATTTAATAGTAAAAAAAGATGCGACTAAAAAACTAACAGATGTGTATGTCGAGTCTGGTAATTTTAGCGAAGCTAAATTAATGTTTGACGAGTATGTGAAAACCGTTGATCAACTATACATTAAAAAAGAGCAAGAAATATCGCAAGCAGCACGATTTAATAAAAGTATAGCCGAAAAGCAAAACCGAATCACAACTCTAGAAACAGACCGAAAGTTAACGCTAAGTCAAGTTGAATTATCTGAAGAAAAAAATAAAAGTCAACAGCTAATAATATACTCATTAATAGGTGGTTTATTCCTGTTGGCAGTAGCAGCTTATTTAATGTTTAAATATATAAAACAACAAAAATTGGCAAACAATTTATTGGCATTAAAGTCTTTACGTAGTCAAATGAATCCACATTTTATTTTCAATGCACTAAACTCGGTAAACAGTTTTATTGCGACTAATGACGAGAGGACTGCAAACAAATACCTATCCGATTTTTCTAAATTAATGCGTGCAGTTTTAGAGAATTCTGAAGAAGATTTTATTCCGCTTCAAAAAGAAATTGAACTTATAGAATTATACACAAAGTTGGAGCATTTCAGGTTTAAGGATAAGTTTGAATACACCATTAATATAGACAAAACTATAGATATCGAAGCCTATCAGATTCCGCCTATGTTACTACAACCCTACATAGAAAATGCAGTATGGCATGGACTACGTTATAAAAATGATATGGGATTGTTAGAAATTTCAATAACCAAAAAACAAAAAGGAGTGATAGCAATAACAATTGCAGATAATGGTATTGGACGTACTAAATCTAAAAGTTTAAAGACCCAAAATCAACAAAAACATAACTCTAAAGGATTAGGAAATATTAAAAAGCGAGTCTCTATTTTAAACCAAATGTATAAAGACAAAGTTGATGTGTTTATAGACGATAATGGAACAGAAGGAGATGTAGGGACAAAAGTAGTAGTGACAATCAAAAAAGATTAAAAATGAAATCCATTTTAGCTAGCTTAGTATTTTTAGTATTGATTTTAAGTTGTAAATCTTCTAAAATTGAAGAGCCATGTAAAAATATAATTAATAAATCACCTCTAAATATTAATTCTTTCACAGAGTTAGTTACTGCTGAAAACGATAAACGCGAAATAAGTATAATTGTGTTAGATGGGAAAGTAGCAAGTCAGGACCTTGTGGAAAAATTAATATTTAATAATAGTAAAAATAAAATAGTAAGTGCACAATCTGTAACAGATCCAAACGCTCCAGAGATAAATGGAAAGCGTAAAAGAGTATTAATTATTTATTCTACCATTTGTGGTCAATGGAAATTAAAAAAAGGTCGATTAACTTTAAAGGAAGACTAAAAATATAATAGTATATGAAACTAAACGCAATATTAGTAGAAGACGAAGCACAAAGTAGAGCCATATTAAAAAACTACTTAACTAAATACTGTCCAAAAGTTAATATAATTGGCGAGGCAGAAAACATAAACGAAGCCTTAGAGTTAATACGCACCTTAGATTTAGACCTAGTGTTTTTAGATGTAGAGATGCCATATGGTAACGCATTTGATTTATTAGACAAAGTTGGTGATCGTGATTTCGAAACCATTTTTGTAACCGCATATAACAATTACGCAATGGATGCCCTAAATGCACACGCATCTTATTATTTAATGAAACCAATAGATATTGACGAGCTCATTAAAGCAGTTGACTATGTATCCGAAATTAAGTTAAAAGAAGACGCATTACAAGACCAAGTATTAATACCTAAAACCAATAATGTAGCAGGTAAAATAACCATACCACAGCAAGACGGTTTTGAGGTGTTAAATACTAAAGATATTTTGTATTGTAAAGCAGATGATAATTATACTGAGATCTATTTAAACAACAATAAAAAGAAAGTAGTCAGTAAGACACTAAAATATTTTGAAGACGCGTTAACACCATCAGGATTTGCTCGTGTACACAAAAGCTACCTAATTAATGTAAGCGAAGTCGTTAAATACGTTAAAGGAAAAGGAGGAAGTGTTATACTTAGTAACGGACAAGAAATTATGGTGTCTGCTTCAAAAAAATCAGATTTATTATCTTACTTTAAATAACCCAATACCTCTATTCGGAAGTTTTAGAGAAACTAGCAAAAAATTTAAAAATAAACAACACATGCCAATAATAAAACCAGTAAATGGTAAAGCACCACAAATTACAGCAGACTGTTACATAGCAGAAAACGCTACCATAGTAGGAGATGTTCAAATAGGCAAACAATGCAGCATTTGGTTTAATGCAGTGCTACGTGGTGACGTAAATTATATAAAATTAGGAGACAAAGTCAATGTCCAAGATGGAGCAGTCGTACATTGTACCTATCAAAAATACCCAACCATAATAGGTAATAATGTATCCATTGGTCACAATGCTATAGTCCATGGATGCACAATCCACGACAACGTGTTAATTGGTATGGGAAGCATCGTAATGGATAATTGCGTAGTAGAAAGTAACAGCATTGTAGCAGCAGGAGCTGTCGTAACCCAAAATACAATAGTCCAATCAGGAAGCATTTACGCAGGTGTGCCAGCAAAAAAAGTGAAAGACATTAGCGAAGAGTTAATACATGGCGAAATAAATCGTATTGCCGATAATTACGTCAAATACTCAGGCTGGTTTAAAGAGTAATTTTTGGGCGTTACCACAAGGGTCGCGTCATCCATTATATCTTTTTTTGCCATATATGGCAGCAAAAAAAGGATGTCATTACTACCGCTAACGCAACCTATCGCAAGACTTAGACTCAATAGTAAGAATTAGTTCTTCCACAGATGTTAAGGACGCAATAGCTTTGCTTGACAAAAAGGGTTGTAACGTGTTATTGGTTTTGGATAATATAATTGGATAACTAAAATTTTTAGCTTTAAATTTTGCTTCAAACGCATCACTATGTAAAAATTCAATATCTAAAGGAGTTCTGTTTCTAAAATCTTTCCAAATTGTGTTTTCTGTAAAGGTATTAAACGTTAAAGCGCATAAATTACAAGCGTAAGTTTTAGGGCTAAATAATTTATGCGCAATATCTAGTGCTAGGTTTTTAAAACCTGATTTGGCATTATAAACAAATACTAGTGTAGTCATATACACTAAGTCGTAAAACAATTAAAATAATTACTTTCTGTAATTAAAAGGTTTGTCTTCGTAAAAATGTTCAAATGTTTTATCCGTAAAGTAATGGTCTTTTAATACCTTATAAACCATAATAGCAACAAATACTTGACCAATAACAGTTAGGTAAAAGACCCAACTAAAAGACATATTCATTGCTACCATAATGGTAACAGTAATTAATAACAAGGTGGTAATAGCCACCCAAAACATTGCAGGCGTTTTCATAGTTTTTTATTTACAATTTACTAAAAACTAGAGAGATATGTTTTATGCGACTCGTTAATTTATTTATAAAATTAAGTAATACTAATGTTTACAACCAAACCTTCATTACTTCTAATATTACAAACGGTATTATCTTCAAAAATTAAATATTGTCCTTTGATACCTTTTAAAACACCTGTGTAATGTGGTGTCTTTGTAAAATTTAAAGACTTTGGTTTTGTTGGATATTGTAATACCGGAAATTCAATATTAGTTTCCTGATTGTCTTCAATAAAATATTGTTTTGCTTCATCAGGAATATACTGTTTTAGCTTATCACGCCATTCAATTAAATTTTCATCCTTAATATCATTTTTAAGCATGGTACGCCAATTAGTTTTATCACCAACATAATCCTTCAAAGCAACCTCTGTAATTCCAGCTAGATACCTGTTAGGGACTTCAACAATCTCAATAGCTTCATGTGCACCTTGATCAATCCAACGCGTTGGGACTTGACCTTTTCTAGTAACACCAACTTTTACATTGCTAGAATTGGCCAAATAGACAATGTGTGGTTGTAGTTGTACTTGCTTTTCATAGGCTAAATCGCGCTCTTCAATATCCAAATGGGCTTGACTTAACTCGGGTTTCATGATCCAATCTGCTGCTTGCGGAATCTCAAAAAAGCAACTTTTGCAAAAACCTTGACGGTAAATAGGCTTATCTAAATGGCAATTTAGACACTCGTATTTTACAAAACTAAACGTTAAGGTTTTGTCTAATAATTGGTTAATATTAATAAAGTCATTTTTAAAAACCATATAGTAATTTATAGGTTTAGAAAACTCGGTTTGCATTTTTGTCAACACACCTTGGTAGGTCATAAAAAAAAGTATTATTTTTAAAACTTAAAGATACAAATAACTATGCCAATTCCTCTTGTTAATTCTATTGCTTCATGGTTTTTGAAGAAGCGTTTTCATCAAATAGAGTTGTTTTTAAAGTATCCAAATGAGGTGCAGCAAGAGCTATTATTTAGTTTACTAGATATTGCTAAAGACACTGAGGTTGGTAAAACACACGAATTTGCTTCAATAAAAAACTATGCAACCTTTGCGGATCGCGTACCAATATCTACTTACGAGGATTTACAGGATAGTATTGAACGCTCAAGACAAGGTGTAAATAATATTTTTTGGCCAAAACCAATCAAGTGGTTTGCAAAATCTAGCGGAACAACTAGTGCTAAAAGTAAGTTTATTCCTGTTAGTTTTGACAGTCTAGAGGATTGTCATTATGCAGCAAGTAAAGACCTATTATGCATGTACCTTAATAATAATGAAGATTCGCAATTATTTACGGGTAAAAGCTTAAGGTTGGGAGGTAGTAAAGAACTGTACAAAGAAAACGGAACAGCATTTGGAGATTTAAGCGCTATTTTAATAGATAATATGCCTTTCTGGGCAGAGTTTAGTAGTACACCAAGTAGTAAGGTTAGTTTAATGAGTGATTGGGAAACTAAAATGGCTGCTATAGTTAATGAGACTATAAACGAGAATGTTACCAGTCTTGCAGGTGTACCAAGTTGGATGTTAGTTTTACTTAATAACGTATTAGATAAAACCGATAAAACAAGTTTATTTGACGTTTGGCCTAATCTAGAAGTGTATTTTCATGGAGGTGTAAGCTTTAATCCGTATATCGAGCAATACCGAAATATACTACCAAAAAAAGATTTTAAATATTACGAAATTTATAATGCATCGGAAGGGTTTTTTGCAATCCAAGATAAAAATTACTCTGGCGATTTATTGTTAATGTTAGACTATGGTATTTTTTACGAGTTTATCCCAATGGATACATTTGGGACTAAAGACCAAAAAGTAATACCATTAAGTGAGGTACAACTTAATAAAAACTATGCAGTTGTAATTACAACTAATGCTGGACTTTGGCGTTATATGATAGGTGATACCGTAAGGTTTGTCTCTATCAGTCCCTATCGTATAAAAGTGTCAGGACGCACAAAACACCATATTAATGTTTTTGGTGAAGAGTTGATTATTGAAAACGCTGAAGATGCTTTAAAAAAAGTATGTAAAAAGACGAAGTCAGAAATTGTAGATTACACAGCAGCTCCAATATTTATGGATGGTAAAGAAAAAGGTGCGCATGAGTGGTTAATCGAGTTTAAAACGCCTCCCAAGGATATTAATTATTTTAATGAGCTGTTTGATAATGCACTTAAAAGTCTAAACTCAGACTATGAAGCTAAACGTTATAATAATATGACATTAAATAAACCAAAAATACACATAGCTAGAGAGCAGTTGTTTTATGATTGGTTAAAGCAAAATAATAAGCTTGGAGGCCAACACAAAGTCCCAAGACTATCTAATACGCGTCAATATATGGACGAGCTAATACTTTTAAATACATAGGTAACAGTTGGCGTTATGTATTGTTCTTTTTAGCTAATGTCTATTTTGTAATTATCATAGTTTAAATAAATCAGTCTATTTGTTTGGTTATCAAACAAATAAAACATATATTAGTCTTGCTATTAATCTGGCTTTAAGGGAAGTCATATTGAATTTAATCAAGAAAAACCACTTTAAACGATTTGTCTAAAGTGGTTTTTATTTATTACAAAGTTGGATTATTAAAATAAATGTATAAAAAATTTGTATAATTTTAATTTAGAGTAATTAATTAAAAATCAAAACATTATGACTCTGCTAAAAAAGTTACTTATCTATTATTAGCAATGTTGTTTATTGCTTGTTCCTCAGAACACGAAACAAAGACAGCACCAACCGATATCATTGATAGTAATGAAATACAAACTAAATTTTTATTTAGAGAAGCTCTTAAAGATTTAGATATTAAAATTAAAAATTTTAAGAACGAAAAAAAATTAGAATTAAGTAATGACTTAATAATAGGTCAAGACAATAATGGTTTTGTTTTTAAAGAGGAAAACATTAAAGAACTAATTTCTCTTCAAACTAAACGTGTAGGACTACTCACAGGTTATGATATTGTGATTTCTGAATTTGATTTACTAAAAGCTAACGATAATGATGGTTATCCAATGTTAATAGTTAAAGGCTATTGTAATCAATCAAAAGAGGTCTTAAGCGTTGGACTTGATCTTTTAAAACTTGAAAAGGGTTATAGTTATAGAGTAGAAGATCCTATATCTAGTGTAGTATGTGCAGGATGTCGACGAGGTTGTAATCCAAAACGCGATATTAGTGGAGACGGTTATTGTACAGAGTGTAAAATATCAAATAGTAATTGCACTAAAACAGAGACGCTATAATTAAATATTAATTTTATAAGAAAAAACCACTTTAAACAGCTGTCTAAAGTGGATTTTTTTAATTGCGTAAACTATAATTTATGAGACTGCTTTTAATTTTTTAATAGTAGTCTTGCTTAATTTTTGTTCAGCGTAAGCTTTTGTTACATTTAGTTTTTTAGTATCGCTACCAGGAAGTTCAAACATGGCGTCCGTAAGGATTTCTTCGCATAAGCTTCTTAATCCACGAGCACCAAGTTTATACTCTATAGCTTTGTCAACAATAAAGTCTAAAGCACCATCAGTCATACTCAGCTCTATTTCGTCCATTTCAAACAGCTTTTTATATTGTTTGATAATGGCGTTTTTAGGCTCTGTTAAAATAGCTCTTAACGTTTTACCGTCAAGAGGATCCATGTAAGTTAAAACAGGTAGACGTCCAATAATTTCTGGTATTAAACCAAAGTCTTTTAAGTCTTTTGGGATAATGTATTGTAATAAATTATTATGGTCTACAACATCTTCTTTTATAGAAGCGCTATATCCTACAGCTTGCATATTTAATCGTTTAGATATGACACGCTCAATACCATCAAAAGCACCACCAGCAATAAATAAAATATTTTCGGTATCGACTTCAATAAACTTTTGGTCAGGATGTTTACGACCACCTTTTGGCGGAACGTTAACTACAGTACCTTCTAAAAGTTTTAGTAAAGCTTGTTGTACACCTTCTCCTGAGACATCTCTTGTAATTGATGGATTATCGCTTTTACGTGCTATTTTATCAATTTCGTCTATAAACACAATTCCTTTTTGTGCTTTATCTAAATTGTAATCTGCAGCTTGTAATAATCGTGTTAAAATACTTTCTACATCTTCACCAACGTAACCAGCTTCTGTTAATACAGTTGCATCTACGATAGCTAAAGGTACGTTTAACATTTTTGCAATGGTTTTAGCCATTAATGTTTTACCTGTACCTGTTTGCCCAACCATTATAATGTTTGATTTTTGAATTTCAATATCATCATTAGTTGGCGGTTGTAATAAACGTTTGTAGTGGTTGTAAACTGCTACAGACATTACTTTTTTTGTATATTCTTGACCTATAATATACTGATCTAAAAAGCTGTTTATTTTTTGCGGTTTCTTCAGCATTAATTCTGCTGAAAGATCTTTAGTGTCTTCTTCTTTAGATTCTTCAACAACAATACCATGTGCTTGCTCAATACATCTATCACAGATGTGTGCATCTAAACCAGCAATTAATAAATTGGTTTCTGGCTTTTTCCTACCACAAAACGAACATTCTAATTCTTCCTTTGCCATTTTTTTTGTTTAAAAGCCAAAGGTTAATTATAAGTTATAAATTGATTTAAAACTTATAATTAACATGACCCTTTAATTTAAATATTTAGTTACGAGCTAAAATCTCGTCAATCATTCCGTATTCCTTAGCTTTATCAGCTTTCATCCAGTAATCTCTATCACTGTCTTCGTACACTTTATCATAATCTTGTCCAGAATGCTTACTAATAATCTTATAAAGCTCTTCTTTTAGGATTAAAATTTCACGCGCAGTAATTTCTATATCACTAGCTTGACCTTGTGCACCACCTAAAGGTTGGTGGATCATTACGCGAGAGTGCGTTAAACCACTACGTTTACCTTTTTCTCCTGCACATAATAATACTGCTCCCATTGAGGCTGCCATACCTGTACAAATTGTAGCAACATCTGGTTTAATAAATTGCATGGTGTCGTAGATACCTAATCCTGCATAAACACTTCCTCCTGGAGAGTTAATGTATATTTGGATGTCTTTATTAGCATCTGTACTTTCTAAAAATAATAATTGCGCTTGAATAATATTAGCAACTTGATCATTGATACCTGTTCCTAAAAATATAATTCTATCCATCATTAAACGCGAAAACACATCAAATATAGCAATGTTCATTTGACGCTCTTCAATAATATTAGGCGTTAAGTTAGTAGGATACATACTACTTATAATTTTGTTGTAATACGTACTACTTATACCTTGATCTTTTATAGCGAATTTTTCGAATTCTTTTCCGTAATCCATAGTCTGCTTAAATGTTATTTTAATTGAAAAAATTAGGCGCTGTTTAGTCTTGCTAAACAACGCCTAAAGATAATGATTATTTTGTTAAACCGTTCCTAATACATTCTTATCAAATTGATAAAAATATTTGGGAAGATTTATTATTTATCACCATACACTTCTTTAACAAAAGCATCATAAGACATTTCTTTAGTCTTGATGTTTGCTTTTTCTTTGTAAAGGTCCAGTAATTTTTGACTTACTACTTGCTCAGAAATACGTCTCACTTCATCTTGGTTTCCTAATACACGTGCTGCGATGTCATCTAATTCTTTTTCAGAAGGATTTAATTGTCCAAACTGTGCCATTTGCATTTTAATCATGTTTTTGGCATTTGTTTTAACGTCTTCAAAGTCTACTTTAAGGTCGTTGTCCGACATTAATTTACCTTCGATAAGTTGGTAACGTAAGCTTTTTTCTGACTTTTCGTATTCTTCTTTAGCTGTTGCTTCATCCATTTCTTTTTCACCTGCAGATTGCATCCATTTTGTTAGGAATGCTGCTGGTAAATCAAATTTAGTGTTGTCAACTAAGTATTCTGTTACGTCGTTTAATAACTTTTGATCAGATTGTTGTACAAATTGCTTTTCTGCATCTTCTTTGATTTTAGCTTTAAGTTCTGATGCTGATTTAACTGCGTCTTTTCCAAAAAGTTTATCAAATAAATCTTGATCTAAATCTGCTAATTCACGTCTGTTTATTTCTGTTATAGTAAAAGTAACTTCTATATCTAATCCGTGAGCATCATCGTGTTGGATTTTTAAAGCGTTCATTAATTCATGATCGTCTTCGTATAATCCTTTAGTTTTTAATGTAATTACATCACCAACTTTAGCACCAATAAATTTCTTTTCTGTTGCTTTTCCTTTAAACTTATCTAAAGTAATAGTAACTGTGTTATCTATTTCTTTTTCTTCGTTTTTAAAAGTACCAGTGATTTCGCTATCCTTTGTAACTTCCGTTTCAGGTGTGATTTTACCGTATTGTTTTTGGATACGTTCCACTTGCTCATCAATCATTTTGTCATCTGCAACGATGTTGTAATGTGTAATGGCTGTTTTGCTTTTTAAATCAACATTAAATTCTGGAGCTAGACCTAATTCAAATTCAAATGAAAAAGAATCAGATTCCCAGTTTATTTCTTCTTGCTGCTTAGGTAATGGTTGCCCTAATACATCTAATTTTTCTTCAGTTAAATATTTGTTTAATGCATCTTGAAGTAATTTGTTTACTTCATCAACTAATACTGCTTTACCGTATTGTTTTTTTACCATTCCCATTGGTACTTGACCTTTTCTAAATCCTGGGATGTTAGCTGTTTTTCTGTAGTCTACTAAGATTTTTTCAACCTTATCGTTATAATCTTCTTTAACGATTTCTACTTTTACTACAGCATTTAATGCATCAATGTTTTCTCTTGTAATATTCATTTATAAATGATATAAAGCCCTAAAAGGGCATTTAACACTAGTTTTTTTTAATTAAAAAGGTGTGCAAAAGTACTACTTTTTTATAGTATTGCAAAGTTTTTAACATGTTGTGTTACAGACTATTTTTAAGTTTTACTTAGTTTTAGTATCTGATTTTAAAAAGGATTGTAATAGGGATTGTAAAATTGATAGTAGAATACTAAATAATATGGCTGTCCAAATACTTGATACAGCAAAGCCATCAATAAATTTGTCTGCTAATAGTATTATTAAACCATTAATAACAAATAAAAATAACCCTAAGGTTAAGATGGTTATAGGAAAGGTTAGTATTACAAGTATAGGTTTGATTAATAGGTTTAAAATAGATAATACTATGGCAACAATTACTGCAGTTAGATAGCTGTCTACCACAACTCCGTTTAATATATGTGCTAAAACAAATACTGCTATAGCGTTAAGTAGTAATCTTATAATTAAATTCATAATTTATGTTTTAGTTATTAGACCTTAATTTACAAAATTTGTTACAGCATTATAAAAATCTTCTGGGTTTTCTGCATGTAACCAATGTCCAGCATTACTGATGGTAATAATATTGGCTTCTGGAAAGTGATTTTTAATAATTGCTTGGTCTTGATTGCCTATATATTCGCTTTTATCACCTCTTAAAAACAGTGTGTCTCCTTCAAATTTAGCGTGTATTGGTAATGCCTCTCCAACTTCGGATACGTTTTCGGTTAAAACATCTAAATTCATCCTTAGTGCTAATTTTCCTTTTTCAATCCAATATAGATTTTTTAATAAAAACTGTCTTGTCCCAGAATCTGACACATAGTTTGCTAGTTGTTTGTCGGCTTGACCTCTGCTTTTTATGACATTTAAGTCTAGGCTATTCAAACCTTCTAGTATAGCGTCATGATGTATTGGGTAAAAACGTGGTGATATGTCTGCTATTATAAGTTTGCTTACAAGTTTTGGATATTGCGTTGCAAAAAGCATAGCTGTTTTTCCACCCATGGAATGTCCTAATAATATGGCATCCTTTATATTATTAGTGTCAAAATAATGTTTTAAATCTTCAGCTAAAGCTTCATAATAAAAATTGTCGTCATGAAAACTTCTACCATGATTACGTTGGTCTACAAGATGGACTTGAAAATGCTCAGCAAATTGATTACCTAAAGTTTTCCAATTATCACTCATGCCTAAAAAGCCATGTAGTATTACAAATGGTTTTCCTTCTCCAATAATATTTGAGTGTAAGAGCATATGGATTTATTTTAGTTTATTTTTATACATGTTAACCACGTTTTCTATTCCTAAATATAAACTTTCAGAAACTAAAGCATGACCTATGGATACTTCTAGTAATCCAGGCATATTTTGTTTAAAGTATTGTATGTTATCTAAGGATA
Source organism: Olleya sp. AS48 (assembly GCF_038900355.1). Lineage (NCBI taxonomy): Bacteria > Pseudomonadati > Bacteroidota > Flavobacteriia > Flavobacteriales > Flavobacteriaceae > Olleya > Olleya sp. AS48. The sequence continues at coordinate 16,730 of NZ_JBBMRD010000011.1, forward strand.
AATCATGTCCTGCATTAACACCAAGTCCTAATTTATTGGCTAGTTCGGCACATTTTGTATAAGGTAATATGGCTTCTTTGTTACCTAAACTATATTGATGTGCAAAAGCTTCGGTATATAACTCAATTCTATCTGTTCCTGTTGCTTTGGCACCTTCTATTTGTGCTAAATCAGGATCGACAAAAATAGATGTTCTGATGCCCTTTTTCTTAAATTCAGTTATTACTTCAACTAAAAAAGCTTTGTTTTTAATGGTGTCCCAACCTGCATTACTTGTTAATGTGTCAATACTATCAGGTACTAAGGTTACTTGTGTTGGTTGTAACTCTAAAACCATATCCATAAATTTTGGGATTGGATTACCTTCAATATTATACTCGGTATAAACTACAGATTTTAAATCGTAAGCATCTTGGTATCTTATATGACGTTCGTCTGGTCTTGGATGTATAGTGACGCCTTCGGCACCAAAACGTTGTACATCTTTAGCAAATTGAACCACATTTGGTGTGTCGCCACCACGAGAATTTCTTAAAGTAGCAATCTTGTTGATATTTACGCTTAATTTTGTCATACTATTCTATAATTTAAAACACAAAAATACAAAGTATAAGAGGCTTTTTGTGCTAATTTTTAATTAATTTGCAAAACTAAAGTTTTAATAAAATGAACCTTTCAGATTACATAATAAACGATATAAAACCATTACTTAATTCTGGGTTAGTAAGCGATTTGCAATTGCTTTTTAATCAGTTGACTTATTCTCATATTCCTATAAAAAATGACGAAGGTGTGTATATGGGATGTATATCAGAGAATGATGCACATTGTTTTCAAAAAGTTGAGGTTATTTCGGATTTTGCTTATGCTACCGAAGGTTTTTTTGTTAGAGAGGATACTAATTGGTTGGATGTTTTGGAGGCGTTTGCACAAAACTCTTCCAATATAATGCCTGTTTTAAATAACAGTAATAAATATTTAGGGTATTATGAGCTTAATGATATTATTGGATTATTTAATGAAACCCCTTTTTTCTCAGAAAATGGAGCGGTTTTAATCATAGAAAAAGGATTGCCAGATTATTCCTTTAGCGAAATTAGTCAGATTGTAGAAAGTAATGATGGTAAATTATATGGTGCGTTTATTTCTAAAATAGAAAATGATATTGCACAAATAACTCTAAAAATTGGTAATGTAGGATTAAGTGAGATCATGCAAACTTTTAGACGTTACAGTTATAATATTGTATCTGGTCACGAGGAAGATAGTTACTTGGATGGCTTAAAAGAGCGCTCTGATTATCTTAATAAATACCTAAACATGTAATAATGAAAGTTGCCATATTTAGCCAATTTCAGAAAAAAAAGCCACTAGCATCTCTAGAGGTATTGTTAGATGTTTTAAATAATAAAAATATTGAAGTTAATATTGAGGATGCCTTTTATAAAGGTGTATCGTCAAAATTAAATACCGCTTATCAAACTTTTACTGCACTAGACTCTAGTTATGACTTTTTAGTAAGCATTGGTGGAGATGGTACCATATTAAGAGCCATAACATTAGTGCGAGATTTAAATATACCAATAGTGGGTGTTAATACAGGAAGATTAGGATTTTTAGCAACTATCCAATATGACCAGATTGAAGACGCTATACACGCTATTTTGAATAAAAAATATGCTATTTCAGAGCGTAGTTTGTTAACTATTGAAAGTTCTGAGGATAACGCCGAAATTAATTCTTGCAATTTTGCTTTAAATGAAATTGCTGTAAGCAGAAAAAATACCACCTCTATGATTACGGTTGAAACCGAATTAAATGGAGAATATCTTACGTCATATTGGAGTGATGGCTTAATAATTTCTACACCAACAGGATCTACAGGCTACTCATTAAGTTGTGGTGGTCCAGTAATTACACCTAATGCTGCAAGTTTAGTGTTAACACCAATTGCACCTCATAATTTAAGTGCAAGACCATTAGTTATAGACGACACTACAGTTATAACTTTAAAAGTTAATGGACGCGAAAAAAAACATTTAGTATCCTTAGATTCTAGAATAGCAACATTGTCCAATAAAACAACTATCACAATCAAAAAAGCACCATTTACTATTAAAATGATAGTTTTAAATAACGAAACTTTTCTAGATACACTCCGTAAAAAGCTACTTTGGGGTGAGGATAATAGAAACTAAACAATAATTTGTTGTTAAATCTGTTTAAAAGTGTAACTATTTCGATCAAATTGTTATAGGCTAATCTTATTTATTATATTTGCAAACTTTGAAGATTTATGAAGCAGTTAACAGTAGTAGTTTTAACATTTTTATGCATACAATTAAGTAGTGCACAAATCAACGAGTTTGGGTTGTATTTGGGTGGTTCTAATTTTATTGGAGATGTTGGTGCTACAGACTATATTGCACCTAGCCAATTAGCAATTGGTGCTATTTATAAATGGAATAGAAGTCCTAGACACTCTTATAGGATATCTTTGACCTTTACAGAATTAGAGGGAATAGATAACGACTCTGACGATCCAAGCAGACAAATTAGAGGATTTGAATTTAATAATCAGATTATAGAATTATCTGCTGGTTTAGAATTTACTTTTTTCGATTTTGATTTACATCAAGGTAACTTTGTAGCAACACCATACTTATATACAGGGTTTAGTGTGGCACAACACGATAACTTTTATTACAATAATTTAGGAGAAACGCAGTCTGAGGACACACAAAGCTATGCTTGGGGAATACCAATGGTAATTGGTTTTAAAGCAGCTGTGACACCAGAGTTTGTCTTAGCTTTTGAAGTTGGAGCACGTTACACCTTCTCAGACGAGTTAGATGGAAGCGTTCCAGACGCAGGAGAACTGTCAAGCAGAAGTTTTGGGAATTTAAATAATAATGATTGGTATACTTTTACAGGCGTAACGTTAACTTACACCTTTGGAAAAAACCCATGTTACTGCGGATTTTAAAGTGAATATGCAAGACCAAATAAATAAAAAACAGTTACCAAAGCACATTGCCATAATTATGGATGGTAATGGTCGTTGGGCAAAACAAAAAGGTATGTTGCGTGCTTTTGGTCATGAAAATGGAACAAAATCTGTACGTCAAACTGTAGAGTCTTGTGCAGAATTAGGTATAAAACATTTAACATTGTACGCTTTCTCTACAGAGAATTGGAATCGTCCAAAGTTAGAAGTTGATACATTAATGAAGCTCTTAGTATCTTCATTAAAAAAAGAAATTAAAACACTTTTAGATAATAATATTAAACTAAAAGCTATTGGTAATTTAAAATCTTTACCAAAAAAAGTATATAAGGAGTTGCACGAAGTTATGGATTTAACTAAGGACAATACACACATGGATTTAACTTTAGCATTAAGCTATGGCTCTAGAGAAGAGCTGCTAAATGCTGTTAAAGAAATAAGTACTAAAGTTAAAAATAATATAATTTCTACAGAAAATATTGACGAATCGGTATTTAATGCACATCTTTACACGCAGACGTTACCAGATGTAGATTTACTTATTAGAACAAGTGGAGAGCAACGCATTAGTAACTTTTTGTTATGGCAAATAGCTTATGCAGAATTGTACTTTACACCAGTACTTTGGCCAGACTTTACAAAGCAACACTTATGTGAAGCTATTATAGAATATCAAAAAAGAGAACGACGATTTGGGAAAACCAGTGAACAAATTAGCTAAACAATTACCATTGAAAACAATTTTAAATTACACCTTGTTAGCACTGACGCTTATTAGTGCTTTATCTGTTAAAGCACAAGATTTAAGCTACGAAGACGGTAAAAAATTAATTCTAGCCGAAATTACCGTAAAAGGGAACACTAGTTTTAGTGAACAAACCATTATAACCTATTCCGGATTAAGAAAAGGTAGTGAGGTAATGATTCCTGGAGAAGAAATTAGTGACGCGATCAAAAAACTATGGAAATCTAACCTATTTAATGATATCGAAGTTTACTTGCTTAAAGTAGAAGGCGATAGTGCTTTTGTCGAAATTAGATTAACAGACCTTCCAGAACTTAATGAAGTTAAAATTACTGGTGTTAAAAAAGGTAAACACGAAACAATTCTTAAAGAAAATAAGCTTCAAAAAGGTACTAAAGTCACTGAAAACTTAGTAACTACTACAAAAAATTATTTAGAGAATAAATATAAAAAAGACGGTTTTTTAAATGCCAATGTGCAAGTAAAAACTACCGAAATTAAAAACGACTCAATAGCCAAGTCTCTTGTAAACATGGTGGTTGCTATTGATAGAGGTCAAAAAGTTAAAGTGAAAAGTATTGATTTTGAAGGTAATAGTGTTTTAAGCGATAAGAAGCTTAGAAAAGCTATGAAAAACACTAAAAAAATTAATCCTATTAGAATTTTAAAACGTTCTAAATTTATTGAAGCAGACTATAAAGAAGACTTATCTAGCTTAATCGATAGATATAAAGAGGTTGGATACAGAGATGCTAGGATAATTTCTGACTCGTTAATTATTAATGATAATAAAACAGTATCATTAAATATTAAATTAGAAGAAGGAGAAAAGTACACTTTTGGAGAGGTAACATTTATTGGTAATACAGTATACTCTGATGAGGTTTTAAAAAGAAAGCTACGTATTGAAAAAGGAGATACATATAATGGTGTACAACTTCAAAAACGAATTGCAGATAATACAAAGCCTGATGGTGATGATTTAACAAATTTATATCAAAACAATGGGTATTTGTTTTCAACAATTAATCCAGTTGAGGTTAATGCAGATGGTAATGTAATTGATATGGAAATTAGAATATCAGAGGGTAAACCTGTATATTTTGATAAGGTATCTGTAGTTGGTAACAAAAAGACTAACGATCACGTTATTTATAGAGAGATTAGAACAAGACCAGGCGAATTATATAGTAAAGAAAACGTAGTACGTACTATTAGAGAGCTAAGTCAATTAGGATTTTTTGATGCAGAACAGTTAACGCCTAACTTTAAAAATCCAAACCCAGAAGAAGGATCGATTGATATGGAATATTCTTTAGTAGAATCAGGTTCTAGTCAAATCGAACTTCAAGGAGGTTACGGTGGAGGAGGTTTTATAGGGACTTTAGGATTATCTTTTAATAACTTTTCTATTAAAGACCTTTTCAAAAAAGATGCTTATAAACCAATCCCAATGGGAGACGGTCAAAAATTAGCATTAAGACTACAAGCTAGTAGATTTTTCCAAACCTATAGTTTTTCATTCTCTGAGCCTTGGTTAGGAGGTAAAAAACCTGTACAGTTTTCAACATCATTATCGCACACAAAGCAATTTTTATATGATGCAACTACTGGAAATGCAGATAAAGACAAACGTTTTAATATTACAGGTATAACTTTTGGATTAGCAAAACGTTTATCAACACCAGATGATTTTTTCACATTATCACAAGCTGTAAGTTTTCAACATTACAATTTAAAAAACTATAATACTGGATTATTTACGTTTGGAGACGGTTACTCTAATAACTTATCTTATACATTAGGACTAAGCAGAAATAATACATTTAATGATCCTATTTTCCCAATGGGAGGATCAAGTTTTACTGCAACAGCAAAACTATCTATACCTTACTCTATGTTTAGTAGTGTAGATTATACTGCTTTAAGTGTAGAAAGAGCAGAGAATCAAGCAATTGTTAATGATGGAAATGCAAACGTTATTCTTAGAAATGAAGCTGCAGCTAGAATTAGCGAAATTGACCAAGAACGTTTTAAATGGTTAGAGTTTTATAAAATTAAATTTAAAGGAGATTGGTATACTAGATTAGTTGATAAACTAGTACTTAGACCAAGTGTTGAATTTGGATTTTTAGGAGCTTATAATCAAGACAGAGGTGTGATTCCTTTTGAGCGTTTCTTTGTTGGAGGAGATGGACTAGGTAGTTATAGTTTAGATGGTAGGGAAGCAGTTGCATTACGTGGATATCCTAACCAAGCATTATCTTCTCAAGATGGTGGTACAATTTATAACAAATTCTCATTAGAATTAAGATACCCAATTACATTAAAGCAATCTGCTAAAATATATGCCTTAGGGTTTTTAGAAGCAGGTTCATCTTATGATAATTTTAAAGACTACAATCCGTTTACACTTAAAAGATCTGCAGGATTTGGAGTCCGAATCTTTATGCCAGCGTTTGGATTATTAGGTATAGACTTAGGTCATGGATTTGATCCTTTACCTGGTGGATCCGTTAAACATGGATGGGAAACTCACTTTATAATTGGTCAACAATTTTAATTAATAGCTTATAATCCTAATTAAATCAGTAAATAACAATCATAGTTTTTTTGTTTTTTATATTTTTGGCACGATATTTTCTAATAACCTAACAAGGATTTGATAAAAGAATTAAAATTTTTAAAATTAAAATTCGTTATTTTGAAAATACTTACTCAAAAAAACTATTCACTTAACAATGAATCAAGTTATTTTGAGTTTATAATCAAGAAATAATAAAACAAATTCCAAAATGAAAATAAAAGTTCTTATTGTATTGGTAATGCTAGCTGCAGGTTTTTCTGCTAGTGCACAGCGTGGCGTCAGGATTGGTTACATAGATACAGAATATATTTTAGAAAACATTCCAGAATATACAGATGCTACAAGTCAATTAGAAAGCAAAGTCCAAAAATGGAAAACAGAAATAGAAGGTAAGCTTAATGATGTTAAACAAAAGCGTGAAGCGCTTAATAACGAAAAAGCCTTACTAACTAAAGAACTGATTGACGAGCGTGAAGAAGATCTATTGTTTGAAGAAAAAGAGATTTTAGATTATCAACAAAAACGTTTTGGTCCAAATGGAGATTTAATTATCCAGAAAAGACAATTAATGCAGCCTGTTCAAGATCAAATTTTTCAAGCAGTGCAAGATATTGCTAAAGCTAAAAAGTATGATTTTGTTTTTGATAAATCAGCAGACGTAGTCATGTTATATTCGGCTGAGCGATTTGATATGAGTGAGCAAATTATCAGAACTATTTCTAGAGCATCAAAGCGTACACAAGCAAAAAATAAGGCAGAAAGAAAAGAAGCTAAAGACGAAGATGTTATAGTAGAAATAAATGATGCCCAAGAAGAACGTCAAAAGATATTAGATGATAAAAAAGCAGCAAGAGAAGCTGCGACAGAAGCAAGAAAAAAAGAAATATTAGAAGCTAGAGAAGCTAAAAAGCAAGAAGCAGCAGACAGAAGAGCTAAAATATTAGAAGATCGTGCAAAAGCAAGAGAGGATAAGCTTAATGAAAGAAATGGTAATACTGAAAGTGATACCAATGACGCTCCTGAAAATGTAAATGAAGACGAAAGCGCTAAGCAAGATCAAACTCCTAAAACAAGAGAAGAGATTTTAGAAGAAAGAAGACAACAAAAACTTGCAGATAGAGCAGCAAGAAAATTAGAGCTAGAAGCTAAAAAGAAGAAAATCTTAGAAGACCGTAATAAAGCTAAAGACGAAAAGCAGAGCGAAGACAACGAGGATAACTAAGACAACTATTAATAATTATAACACACAAATACTTTTTAAAAAATGAAACAAATTAAAACACTTTTATTTGCAGCAGCATTATTTATTGGTGCAACAAGTTTTACAAATGCTCAAACCAAAGTAGCTCATATTGATACAGGAGTCCTTGTAGAGTCTATGCCAGAAATGACTTCAGCTAGAGCTGAAATGGAAAAAATGGGTAAAACATATGAAGCAGATATCCAAGAAATGGTACAAGAATACCAAACTAAAGCTAAGCAATATGAAGCTGAAGCACCTACAAAAACTAACGAAGTAAACCAACAACGTGGTGAAGAGTTAGCACAAATGCAACAAAGTATCCGTCAGTTTCAAGCAGACTCTCAACGACAAATAGAAAAAAAGGAATTAGATTTATTAAAGCCAATTACAGAAAAAGCTAAAGCAGCTATCTTAAAAGTTGGTAAAGCACAAGGTTTTAATTACGTATTAGATTCTTCTCAAGGATCTGGAGTAATTATGGCTGCAGGTAAAGACCTTTTAAAAGACGTTCAAAAAGAATTAGGATTTTAATTAAAATCCCTTTCAAATTAAAAAAAGCTGTCTAACTTTAGACAGCTTTTTTTATTTATAATTATGAGTAAACAACCCATTGGTATTTTTGATTCTGGAGTAGGTGGAACATCCATCTGGAAAGCCATTCATGGATTACTTCCTAACGAGAATACAATTTATCTTGCAGATAGTATTAATGCACCATATGGTCCAAAAGGAAAAGAGGCCATTATAGCGCTTTCTGAGAAAAATACAGAGTATCTGCTTAATCAAAACAGTAAGTTAATTGTAGTGGCTTGTAATACAGCCACGACTAATGCTATTAAACACCTTAGACAAAAATATAAGACGCCTATTATTGGTATAGAACCTGCTATAAAACCAGCAGCTTTAAATACAAAAACTAAAACCATAGGTATTTTGGCTACTAGAGGTACCTTAAGTAGTGAGTTGTTTCACAACACCTCTTTGTTGTATAGTGATGGTATTACAATTATTGAGCAAGAAGGCGAAGGTATTGTACAATTAATAGAAAGCGGTAATATCGTATCTAGTCAAATGACAGATTTGCTTAAAACGTATCTTAAACCTATGATACAAGCAAATATTGATTATCTAGTTTTAGGGTGTACACATTACCCATATTTAGTTCCTCAGCTTTTAAAACTTTTACCAAGTCATGTTAAGATTATAGATTCTGGTGCTGCAGTTGCTAGACAAACTAAAACGGTGTTGGAACAACACGGTTTACTAAATCAAGTAGTTAGTAAACCTGCTTTAAAATTTTATTCTAACGGTAATCCTATTATTATGAAAGGTTTGTTAGATGGTGAATTTGAAGTTGAATTTTTAAGCTTTTGACCCAAAAAGACCCAAGTGTGGTTTTAACCACAGCAATATTTTTAAAAAAATGGCTTTTTCGATTAAATGCATTGTTTTTTGAAAAATAAATTAGTTTAGAAGTTTTTTTTTTTTTTTGATTTGAGCAACCTAATATAAATCAATATGAAAAAATCAAAAAACCAGTTGTCAATTTTACTTTTTTTAAGTCTCTTTTGTGTCTTTACTAATTGCGAAAAGGAAGATGATTTTTTAAGTAAAGAATTAAATGAACTTAAAAATTCAAATAAGAAGCTAAACGCAGAGTTAGATTCTCTTAAAAAATTATATATAAATCCATTTAAGCAATACGAAAACATCGTTCTTGATGAAAGCAAAAATAATCCTGATTCCATAATTAATGAATATGAAAAATTAATTAAAAATCATCCTAATTCATTTTGGAAACATGAATCAGAACGAAGAATTAAAAATATTGAAAAAAGAAAAAAATATTGGACTAAAAAAAATGGTTGGAAATTAAATGACATTCCCAAAAAGCCTCTAAATGATGAACAAAGTATAAGTTGTCCTGGATGTTAAAATATCTAATCTGTCGAGACCTAACCTTAATAGGAATAATCAAGGTCGTTTTACTTGTTTATGTGGATTTGTAATCCGCGACTACAAATAATTATAACAAATAGCTTAGACGCTTACAGGTATGAGTCCGATCTCAGATTAACGATAGTAAGGGTTTTAAGTGTTTTTAAGGTTGTATTTTAAGTTTATATAACAACTGTTAGGTTGATATAAACACGTTAAAATAAGCACTACACTTCTCTAATAATATAAGATTATTACCAAATAAAAGTCAACAAAAAAACCACGACATTTAAAAATGCGTGGTTTTTTTATATAAATAAAGTAGTTAATTATATATTCTCTGCGTCTCTAAGACCTTGAATATAACTAGCTTTTTGTATCTGTCTTCTGTTTTTTACAGATGGCTTAGTAAAGTATTGCTTCTCTCTTAAGTTTTGCATAACTTTTACGTTTCTGTGCTTACGTTTGTAACGTTTTAGAGCACGTTCTATATTTTCGCCTTCTTTTATTTCAATTCTTAACATATCTAAATTTTAAATCTGGTGCAAATATCTATTAAATTAAAATATAATTCAAATTAATATTGCATTTTTTTACTATTTAATATCTAAAAAAGTCTATTTAGTTTATCCTAAATAGGTTTTTAATATCTTACTCTTAGAAGTTTGACGTAAACGTCTGATTCCTTTTTCTCTAATTTGTCTTACACGCTCACGTGTTAAATCAAATGTACGACCTATTTCGTCTAGTGTCATTGCTGGTTGATCACTTAAACCAAAGTTAAGTCTAATAACATCACTTTCTCTAGGTGTTAAAGTTTCTAAAGCTCTGTCAATCTCAGTATTTAATGACTCACGCATTAACTGCGTATCTGGATTTGGAGAGTCGTTAGAGCTAACTAAGTCATATAAGCTATAATCTTCACCTTCTTTTAAAGGTGCATCCATAGAGACATGTCTACTAGAAATCTTCATGGATTGCTTTACATCACTTATAGTCAAATCAAGCTCTTTTGCGATTTCTGAAGCGCTAGGAGGTCTTTGATTAACTTGCTCTAGGTGAGAGGTTACTTTTCTAATTTTATTTATAGATCCAATTTTATTTAATGGTAATCTTACAATTCTAGATTGTTCTGCTAAAGCAGAAAGAATTGCTTGTCTGATCCACCAAACAGCATAAGATATAAATTTAAATCCTCTAGTTTCATCAAAACGCTTGGCAGCTTTTACAAGTCCAGCATTACCTTCATTAATTAAATCTGGTAATGTTAATCCTTGGTTTTGATATTGTTTTGCAACAGAAACTACAAAACGTAAGTTAGCAGTGGTAAGTAAATCTAAAGATTTTTGACAGCCTTCTCTAATTTTTTGAGCTAACTCGACCTCTTCCTCTGCTGTAATCATGGGAAGTTTGCTAATGTCTTGTAAGTATTTGTCTAGTGATTTAGATTCGCGGTTGGTAACTTGCTTGGTAATTTTTAATTGCCTCATTCAGTCCAAATTGTTTTAAAGTTATACCTACAATCTAACATTATTTTTGACATTTCCTAATTATTAACAATTTCTTTTTAGGAAAAAGCCCAAACGACTAAAATTCATTAAAAAAACATATAAAAACGACTATTAAATGTTAAAGTTTTAAAATACTACTACTTATCCTTTTTGCCAAACAAGCCTTTTATTGCATCTTTTACTTGGTCTTTAGGCTTGTCATTTGTAGTTTTGGTTGTGTCTTTTGGCGTGTTATTTCCATTTAGTATGTTTCCTAAAACATCCTTAACACCACCATTACTTTGTGTTGATGTACTGTCTTTTGGTTTGTTTCCGCCTAATATGTTACCAACAACATCGGTAAGTTTGTCTTTACCTTTATTAATAAGTTTTTGTTTTTCTATTTCAATTAATTGCGAGGTTAGGTTTTTTACACCACTTGTTAAGTCTGTAGTTACTTGTGGTTTTAAAGTGTTTCCAGAAATTGTTGCGGTCACAGGTATTTTAATATCATTTACAGCTGCATCATTTATTTTGTTTATTAAGTTGTTGACTTCTGTACCTAGATATTTTGCTGGTACATCTAATACAACTTGATAATTCATCGTGTTACTAAACGTGTGTGATCCACCAACAGTCATTTTAATATCTTTATATTTTATATCAAAAGGATTAACGCTAACCTGACCATCATTAAAGGAGAGTTTTGTTTTTAAATCTTTTAAATCTAATTTACTGAAATCTAAAAAGTTTAATTTACTTTCTAATAACGAAAACAATTGTTTGTTTTTAGGTTCTATTTTGGTTGTTAACAACTCTGCTAACGCGTTTCCTGATATCGAGTTTAAAAGTGGTGTGAAGTCTTCGCCTAATGTACCAGACAGGTTAATTGAGCTATTTAGTTTTCCTTGTAAAGCTTTAGTTATTGGAGCTAGTGCTTGTAATAAATTTAAGTCATTAAATGATTGTGCGATGTCAAAGTTTTTTGCACCAACATTCATATTAAAAGTAGGTTTTGCTGTTTTGGTGTCTATTAATCCTTCTAGACTTAAATTACCATTAAATATACTAGAGGTTACATTGTTTAATTGTGCAGTCTCATCTGCGATTTTAAGACTTCCTTTAACATCTTTTAATATTAAGTTATCATAATACACAGTTTTTGCATCTGCTATAATGGTACAATTTAAAAATGCTGGAATTTTTAAAGCAGTAGCAGGTTCTGTACTTTGATTGATAGGTGCTTTGCTGCCTCCTTCAACCATAAAATCGCTAATTTTAAAGACATTAGACTTAACATTAAAGTTTCCTTCTAGTTTTTTATCACTTAATAAAAAGCCAAGTAAATTATTAATACTTCCAGTTGCATTTAGGTCTGATTGACCTGTTGTAGCTATAAAATTATCTAAAGTGATAGTGCCTGGATTAAAATTTATGGAAGCTTTAGAGATGTTAATTGGATTTACAATATCTGCAGATGAAAACACAAAATCCGATAGACTAACGCTTCCGTTATTTTTAATGCGTTCATAGGCATTAGTTTCAATAGCATTCATGTCAAAACTAGTATTTAGTTTTGCTTTTAAAATTCCTTTTAATTCATTTTCTAACTCAATTGGGTAGGCTTTTGTTAAGTTTGCTAAGTTTAAAACACCATCTAAATTAGCATTAACTAACATGTTTTTGGTTAAATTTTTAATAGTGGCCGAACTCTTAAATTGATCTTGGTCTATTTTAAAATTTAATGTGTTAATGTTAACATAAGTATCATCTACGATTCCGTTATCATTTTTAATTTCTACGTTTATATTAATGTTTTCTACACGTTTAGGTAGTTCGGCAAATTTAAAAGAGGCATTGTCTGATAGTATATTAATATCTAATGTCGGAATGGTAGTCTCAGTAGACTGACCTTTAATTATTCCATTTATTTTAAAGTTACCACTAGTATCAACATTGTCTAAGTTTTTAGCATAAGTTTTTGGTATAACAGCTAAAAAATCTTTAAACGTAGATCCTGGATTTTCAAATGAAATATCAATATCCTGACCAGCTTCTATTAATTGTACATAGCCTTTAAACTCTAATGGTAAATCATTAATTAAAGCTTTGTTTTCTTTAAAAGTATATTTACTGTTTGTTAAATCTAAATCTATTAAGGCGTCTAGTTTTAAACTGTTGTTGCTTAAAAATTCCGTGCCATCCATACTAAAGGTTACGTTGGCTTCTGTTTTAGTGTCTAATTCAGATACATCACCAGAGAAGGTTCCGTTTCCGGAATGATTTAAATTGGTAATTTTAAATATAGTATTGTTAGTTTCATCTAAATAATTAAACGCACTGTTGGATATGCTGTAGTTTTCTATATCAAAAACAAACCCATCACTACTTGAATTGTTATCTGTTGTTGGTGTGTCAGATGCTTTTGCAATATCCCAATTTACAGCACCATCTTTATTAGTCTTTAAATTTACAAATGCATTATCAATTGCTATTGAGTTGATAATTATAGGCTCTTCGCTAGCATTTTTAAAAAGCTCTTTAATAGACATGTCTAACGATAAGATTTGGACTTTAGCTAAAGTATCGTTTTCAAAAGGAGCCACATTGGATATTGTTAAATTGTCTAGAGTAACGTTAGCCTGCGGAAAGCTTCGTATAAAACTTAAGTCTACATCATCAAAAGTGACTTTGGCATTTACGCTTTCATTAATATAATTTCTAACCATATCCTTTATTTGACTTTGGAAAATAAAAGGACTTGCAATTAATAAGGCTACAAGAATTAGTAATGATATACCTGCGATTTTTAGCTTCTTTTTCATTAAATGGTGTTGTTTAATCTTTTTTCTATCTACGTATAGATTAAGTAAATAGTTGTTTAAACAAAAGTATTTAATAAAAGTTTAGCATTTGTTAAAGTAGTTGTAATTCTTCGTTTTGCTTAAGTTTAAAGCGTTTTTTAAATAAGTAAACACCCAAGTATAAAAAAGGCGTATCAAACACTGCAATTATAACTTTAAATATAAAACCGCTAATTAGTAAACCTGCAAATCGGTCCCAACTAATCTCACCAAAAGCACATAATAAAAACAGTACAGAAAAGGTGTCAACAAACTGCGATAAAAAAGTCGAAAAGTTATTACGTAGCCATAAATGCTTGCCTTTAGTAATGCGTTTCCAAAAATGATAAATCTGGATGTCTACTAATTGTGCTAATAAATAAGCCATCATGCTAGCAAAAACAGCAATCATGGTATTACCAAATACAGTAGTAAATAGGCTATCATTAACAGGCGACCAGCTTGTTGCAGAAACAGCATTAGCGGTAAAGACTATTAATAATGAAAAAAACGAAGCAAATATTCCGCCAATAACTACTTGATTAGCACGTTTTTTACCGTAAATCTCACTTATTAAATCCGTGATTAAAAAGGTGACTGGATAAGGTAAAATGCCTACGGAAACTTCAAATAATTTTGAACCAAAAATTTCAATATCAAAAGGATACCAATAAAAAAATTTTTGAAAAATAAGATTAGATACCACTAAGGAGGTTATAAAAAGCGCACCTAGAAGTAGATAGATTTTTTGAGCAAGCAATTTGTCTTTTAAGGTCATAAAAACTTATTAACAGATTTGATAAAGATAAGCACTAAGTGAATTTCTTTTAGTTATTTTGCTGAAGAAATTATGCAGGAGATTAAAACAGTATACATAGCATTAGGAAGTAATAAAGGCGATAAGTTTAAAAACTTACAAAACGCTGTAGACGCTGTGTTTGCAGAAGTTGGGACTATTATAAGTATAGCAAAAGTGTATCAAAGTAAAGCCTTTGGGTTTGAAGGTGATGATTTTTTAAATACATGTATTGCTGTAAAAACAACGCTTAAACCTAAAAAGGTTTTAAGTGTGTTGATGCAAATTGAAAAAAAATTAGGACGTACTCCAAAGCAAACAGAAGGGTATGAGTCCAGAATAATAGATTTAGATATTATATTTTTTGAAGATGAAATTATTGAAGATAAAAATTTAATAATTCCGCATCCCGAAGCTCATAAACGTCGTTTTGTATTGGAGCCTTTACAGCTAATTGCAGGCAGTTTTATCCATCCAAAACTAAAACAATCTGTTGATGATTTGTTAGCTATTTGTGAGGATACTAATGAATTAGAACAAATTAAAATTTGGTTGAAAAACCCAAATAAACAATTTGACTTTTCTAAACATAATTATATTGCTATTGAAGGTAATATTGGAGCAGGTAAAACCAGTTTGTCCACACAAATAGCTTCCGATTTTAATGCTAAGTTAGTGTTAGAGCGTTTTGCAGATAACCCTTTTTTACCAAAATTTTATAAAGAACCGCAACGTTACGCCTTTACTTTAGAAATGTCTTTTCTTGCAGATCGTTACCAGCAAATAACAGACGACTTAGGACAATTAGATTTGTTTAAAGATTTTATTGTAAGCGATTATGATGTTTTTAAATCTTTAATTTTTTCTAAAATCACACTGCAACCAGACGAGTTTAAGCTGTATCGTAAACTATTTTACTTGATGTACAAAGATATTGCAAAACCAGATTTGTATGTCTATTTATACCAAAATACAGAGCGTCTTCAGGCTAATATAAAAAAACGTGGTCGTAAGTATGAAAGCGAAATTGAAGATGATTACCTGGAAAAAATTAATGCAGGTTATTTGGAGTTTTTGAAAAGTCAAACCGAATTTAATGTCAAAATTATTGACATCTCAGATAAAGATTTTGTTAAACATAGGTCAGATTATTTATGGTTATTAAAACAAATATGTAATGATGACGCCTAAAATTATAACATCCAATGCAATTTTGGTAATTGGTTTAAAAGATAGCTTGACCTTTATAACCAATGCGCAAGGAACTGGTGATTTAGCACGTCAGTTTATGCCAAGACTTAATCAAATCAAAAATCGTGTTAGTACTCAAAAATTATCTATTCAGATTTATCACGATTTTGATTATGCTAAAATGACTCCAAATACAACTTTTGAAAAATGGGTTGGAGTAGAGGTGTCTAATTTTGATACTGTGCCTCAAAATATGGCAACGTTAATAATAAAAAAAGGACTGTATGCTGTGTTTAATTATAAGGGTAAACCAGATGGTTTTTTTAAAGCGTGGCAATATATACATACGACTTGGTTGCCTGAGTCTGGTTACAGCTTAGACGATAGACCGCATTTTGAAAAACTTCCAGAAGATTATCATCCTTCAAATCCTGAAGTTGAAGAGCAAATCTGGGTTCCTATTATTTAATCCTTACTTGGTTAAAGTAACGCTTCTTCTGTTTAGTTGCATTTTTATTTTCTAAGCTTTAGTATTTATTTCGCTGATTTTGTGTAATTTGATTGGCAATCAATCAATCAATCAATCAATCAATTAAAATGAAATATAATCTAAGGTTTGTTTTTATTTTTATTACGCAACTTGCATTCGCGCAAAGTAATACTTTCGATTCTGTTATTAACGCCTTACAAAAAGACCAATTACTTTTTGAAAAAGTGTATGTGCATACTAATAAAACAAGCTATTCTGCTGAAGATGTTATTTGGTTTAAAGCCTATGTTTCCGACGCTTATAATAAGCCTTCTGTACAAACATCTGTATTATATGTAAGTTTATTTACGGATAATGGTATTCTTATAGACACTAAAAATATCTTAATCACAAATGGTGTTGGTGTTGGACAATTTCAGTTTTATCAAGATTTACCAGAAGGGTTTTACTTCATCCAAGCTAATACTAATTACATGAAAAACTTTGGAGAGACTTATACCTTTGTTTCTAAGGTTTTTATAAAAGGAAATATCCCAAAACCTAAAACAAACACATTAAAGCATACAGTGTATGACGCTCAGGTGTTTCCGGAAGGCGGTTATCTTTTAGAGGATGTTAACAATACATTAGGGTTAAAGGTATTGGTCAATGGTAAAAGCAGTGCATTTAGTGGACGCGTTTTAGATTCAAATCAAAAAGAAATTACCACAATTAATGAGGATCATTTAGGGATGGGTCTTGTAAGGTTTAATTATAAACCTTCAGAATCTTATGTAGCCGAGTTTTTTATAAAAGACACTATTATAAAAGTTATGATTCCTGAGGCAAATAAAAAAGGAGTTTCAATAAAGGTTAATTCTTCAAATAAAGATATTGTTAGTGTAAAACTTGAGTCTAATCGTGCAACATTAAAAACTATTAATCCTAAGTACACGTTATTGTTTCATCAAAAAAATAAAATATTTGATTTTGTTCAGTTAACAATTCAAGATAGTCTGCCTGTAGTCTTAGAGTTAAATAAAAAGTCCTTATTTAATGGCGTAAATACCGTTACTGTTTTTGAAAATAATAGTCCAATTTTGGAACGACAGTTTTTTGTGTGTAAACCGGAAAAATATTCAGCAATTGAAATTGAAAAATTAAATGTTCTTCAAGATTCTATTATATATCAACTTAAATTAAACGGTTTAAATGTAAAAAGTAACTTAAGCATTTCAGTGCTTAAAGCAGATACAGATTATAAACCATATACAACAATACAAAGTGCTTATTTGTTATCGCCTTATGTTAAAGGCTACGTGGAAAATCCAGAGACATATTTTAATCAAAACACTAAAGATAAAACTAAAAAGATTGATTTGTTACTTTTAACTCAAGGTTGGTCGCAGTATACGACTAAAGCTTTTGTGGATTATAACAATCCTAAATATAGTTATGATTTTGAATCTGGTTTTAGTCTAACAGGTACAGTAAGTCCGTTAAAGTCAAATAATTTAGTGTTACTTTCTGATGATAATCAAATTGTGGCTAAAACGTATTTAAATAATAAACTTAATTTTCAATTTAAAAATTTAATAGCGTACAAAGGGGATTCAATAAAAATAAGTTTTATTCGTAATGGACAACAATTAGTCAAGCCTCTTAACATGTATTTTGATAGTGTTCCAAAGCTAACAAATAGTTTAAATAGTTTTTATTACAATAAAAATAATGGAGCGCCTTTAGTGGTAGATGATTTTTATAAAACAAAGCACGAAAATAATGTTTTGGATTATGTATATACTAACTCAACTTACTTGGATACAGTGAAGCTTAAATCTAGTAAAGCGCATAAGATGAGGTTAGATAGTAGAGCTTTTATGAAAAAATATAGAGAAAACGAAGACAGTATAATGTTTTATGACCCAATGGAGATTCCAGAACAATATTATAATAAAAATCTAACTTTATTTGAATATTTAAAAGCAGCGGAAGGTGCTAGTTTGGTTAGTTGGAGAGGTGTGGAAACTTATCTTGTAGCCAGAGGTATGGAGGCGTTTTTAAAAGTGGATGGTAAAGGGATGGATACTTATAGCTTGCCTAGTGCCTTGCAAATGAGGATGGAAGATATTAGTGATATAGCTTTTAGAAGAGAATCAAAAATCACCATTTTTCATGTGTTTACTACAGAAAATTATAAAAATAATATAACGGAATTATTCAGAAAACATTTTTTTGAATCAGGATTTGACAAAGCAAAAACTTATTATACTCCCAAATATATTAATACTTCAGATAATTTAGAGCAAGAGGTGGATTGGAAGCCAATAGTTGTTACCGATAGCAAAGGGCAATCGGTTTTTAAAATAATCAAAGGTACAAAAACAAATTATTTGCTTTCCATACAAGGGTTTTCCGATAATGGTGATTTAATTAGCGAAATAAAGTTTTTAAACGATATGCTAGTTGAATAATTTTTATTTAAACTTATAAGGCTTTTAGTTTGGAGAATATATCCCAAGTCACAACACCACAACTTACACTAATATTAAGCGAGTGTTTGGTCCCAAACTGAGGGATTTCAATAACAACATCGCTTGCGTTGACTACATCTTGAGCAACACCTTTGACTTCGTTACCAAAAACCAAAGCATATTTTTTATTAGTTTCGACTTTAAAGTCGTCTAACATAGTGGCATTTTCAGCTTGCTCAATAGCACAAATAGTGATATTTTCTGATTTAAGTTTTTCAACTAAATCTAAAGTGTTTTCAATATGTTCCCAAGCTACAGTATCTGTGCTGCCTAAAGCTGTTTTGTGGATGTCCTTATGTGGTGGTGTTGCAGTGATTCCGCATAAGTATATTTTTTCAACTAAAAAGGCATCACTAGTTCTAAACACACTACCTATATTATTTAAACTTCTAATGTTGTCTAAAACAATAATTATTGGTGTTTTTTCTGCAGATTTAAAGTCGTTTACACTCAATCGGTCTAATTCGCTGTTTTTTAGTTTTCTCATCAAAATAATTGTGAATAATTATCAATAACTAAACTTAAATAGACTTCTTAAAAAATCAATATTTAGTTACATTGCAAACTTAATAAAAACGTATATCCTTTGGCAACAAAAAGCAAAAAAGTCACTCCGTTAATGAAGCAATACAATGCAATCAAGGCTAAGTATCCTGATGCAATGTTATTATTTAGAGTTGGGGATTTTTACGAAACCTTTGGCGAAGATGCTATAAAGGCAGCAGGTATTTTAGGTATTACTTTAACTAAACGAGGCGCAGGAAGTGATAGCGAGACAGAGCTGGCAGGTTTTCCGCATCACTCTATAAATACCTATTTGCCTAAATTAGTAAAATCAGGAGAGCGTGTTGCTATTTGTGACCAATTAGAGGACCCTAAGCAAACCAAAAATATCGTTAAGCGTGGTGTTACAGAATTAGTAACGCCAGGAGTTGCACTAAATGATGAGGTGTTGCAATCCAAAACAAATAACTTTTTATGTTCGGTTTACTTTGGTAAGGTTAATATTGGGATTTCGTTTTTGGATATATCTACAGGAGAGTTTTTAACCTCACAAGGAAATCAAGAATATATAGATAAGCTACTTCAAAATTTTAGTCCAAGTGAAGTTTTAGTTGCAAAACCAAAGCGTAATACATTTACAGATCATTTCGGAGCAGATTTTCACACGTTTAATCTTGAAGATTGGGTCTATCAATCAGATTATGCAAATGAGACATTGTTAAAACATTTTGATACTAAGTCCTTAAAAGGATTTGGAGTTGAAAATTTAAATGAAGGTATTATAGCTTCAGGTTCTATACTTCATTATTTAGCCGAAACACAGCATAACAAACTAGAGCATATCTCTTCAATTTCGCGTATAGCAGAGGATGACTATGTATGGATGGACCGTTTTACCATCCGAAACCTCGAGCTTTACAACTCTACAAACAATAATGCAGTTACCTTACTAAATATTATTGATAAAACCATTTCTCCAATGGGAGGACGATTGCTTAAACGTTGGCTAGCATTGCCTTTAAAGCAAATAGATCAAATCAAGCAACGTCACGAAGTGGTGTATTATTTAAAAACAGATGGTGTTGTATTGGACAAGATTCAGCATCATATAAAGTTAATAGGCGATTTAGAGCGATTAATATCTAAAATAGCAACACAAAAGGTTAGTCCTAGAGAGGTTATTCAACTTAAAAATTCTTTAGAAGCTATAATCCCTATTAAGGAGTTGTCATCTAATTGCGACAATGAGTCCCTTAAAGTTATAGGAGATAATTTGCAAAGTTGTAATGTGCTTCGCGAAAAAATTAAAGAAACTTTAAACGAGGAAGCACCAGTTAATATCTTAAAAGGAAGCACGATTGCTGCTGGATTTTCATCCGAATTAGATGAGCTTAGAGCATTGTCTACTTCAGGAAAAGATTATTTAGATAAAATGTTACAACGCGAAAGCGAGCGTACAGGGATTACATCTCTTAAAATAGCATCTAATAATGTTTTTGGATATTATATAGAAGTAAGAAACACACATAAAGATAAAGTTCCGGAAGAGTGGATCCGTAAACAAACGTTGGTAAACGCAGAGCGTTATATTACTGAAGAACTTAAAGAATACGAATCTAAAATTCTAGGAGCAGAAGAACGCATCATGGCAATCGAGCAAAAATTATTTGCAGATTTGGTACAATGGATGAATCAATATATAAAACCAGTACAGCAAAATGCGTATTTAATAGCCAAAATAGATTGTTTATGTGGTTTTGCACAATTAGCATCAGATAATAACTATGTATATCCAGCATTAGATGACTCGCATGATTTAGATATTATTGATGGTCGTCACCCAGTTATTGAAAAACAACTACCAATTGATCAGCCTTATATTGCTAATAATGTGTTTTTAGATAGAGATGCACAACAAATAATAATGATTACAGGACCAAACATGTCAGGTAAATCAGCAATCTTACGTCAAACAGCATTAATAGTGTTATTAGCTCAAATAGGTAGTTTTGTGCCTGCAAAGGAGGCTAGAATAGGTGTTGTTGATAAAATATTTACACGTGTAGGTGCAAGTGATAACATATCAATGGGAGAATCTACGTTTATGGTAGAGATGAATGAAACAGCATCTATCTTAAATAATATCTCAGATCGTAGTTTAGTCTTGTTAGATGAAATTGGAAGAGGAACAAGTACCTATGACGGAATCTCTATTGCTTGGGCTATTAGTGAGTATTTACACGAGCATCCAGCAAAACCTAAAACGTTATTTGCAACCCACTATCATGAGTTAAATGAAATGACAGAGACCTTTGAGCGTATTAAAAACTTTAATGTCTCTGTAAAGGAGTTAAAAGACAATGTGCTATTTCTGCGTAAGCTTGTTCAAGGTGGTAGCGAACATAGTTTTGGTATACATGTAGCAAAAATGGCTGGAATGCCACAACAAGTGCTAAGACGCGCTAATCAGATCTTGAAAAAACTGGAAAAAAGTCATTCAAGCGAAGAATTGACAGATAAAGTAAAATCGATGCAAGATGAAATGCAATTAAGCTTCTTTAATTTGGACGATCCATTGCTTGAAAATATAAAAGAAGAGATTTTACATATCGATATTGACACCTTAACACCTGTTGAAGCTTTAATGAAGCTAAATGAGATCAAACGTATGTTGGTGAAAAAGAAGCAAGTATAAATTTTTTTAATTTTTTTTCAAAAAAAGCTTTGTACTTTGTATAAAAGTACTAAATTTGCAACCGCAATACGATATTGCACGTTCATTTAAAGACTGCGAAAGTAGCTCAGGGGTAGAGCATCACCTTGCCAAGGTGGGGGTCGCGGGTTCAAATCCCGTCTTTCGCTCTGAGAATTTTCCTTAAAATATTCCTTCGCTCGGGTGGTGGAATTGGTAGACACGTTGGACTTAAAATCCAATGTCCATTAGGACGTACGGGTTCAAGTCCCGTCCCGAGTACTAGACCTCTTGTTAATCTTATGATTTTCAAGAGGTTTTTTCATTTATAAAAGTTGAAACCAAGTCCGTTTAAAACAAAAAAACCTTATCAATTGATAAGGTTTTTTAAATTTAGTAAGTATAACAAAAAAGAATTAATCTTTTTTCAAGTCATCAGATACCTCATTGACTGCATCTTTAACAGATTCTCCTGCTTCCTTAGTTTCATTTACAGCATTATCTATTGCTTTTCCTGTAGCTTCAAATCCATCTTCAACAGCTTCACCAGTCTCTTCAGCAGCATTCTCAATAGCGTCTCCTGCTTGTTCTGCGTTATTTTTATCCTCTTCTCTACAAGATGTAAAAGTAATTGCTGATACAAGAGCAGCACTTAATAGTAATTTTTTCATTAGTTATTGTTTTTAGTGTTTAATATGTTATCAAACATAATACTTAAATTAGTAAATAAAGAATTATGCGTTTGGTACATAGTGCTTTATTTACGCAAGTACTGCATGATTTGGATTACAGCTCCTTTGTTTTTTTTAATAAAATCTTCGTTTTGTTTACCGGTAGTTAATCTTAAATCTGTATCGCTTATTAAACTATTTAATACAATGCTTAATTTTTCAAAATTAGAAATTGATTTGACACCTTTATTTTTAATCATATCAAACGCTTCTGGAAATTTTTGATAGTTTTTTCCAATAATTATAGGGATTCCAAATACAGCAGGTTCTAGTATATTATGTAATCCAGTGTTGCCCATTGCACCACCTATATAAGCTATATCAGCATAACTATATGTTTTGCTTAGTAAACCAATGGTGTCTAAAACAAAAACGTCATATTGTTTTAAATCCTGTTTTTCTTTTTTGGAAAATAAAATAGTAGGCTTAATTAAGCCTGACTGGATATTCTCTATTTGTTTAGGCTTAATATTATGCGGAGCAATTATAAATTTAACAGGTGTACCACTATAATTATTAATAAATTTAATTATTAACGACTCGTCTTCTGGCCATGAGCTTCCAATAACGATACATAGTTTATTGTTTTTAAATGCTTTAATAAACTCTAAATTATTATCTATGTTTAATTGGTTTGATACACGATCAAATCGTGTGTCACCAGAGATGGTTACATTTTTATAATTTATAGATTCTAAAAGTTTCTTAGAGGTTTCATTTTGAGTAAATATGTGTTCAAAAGCAAATAAAGCCTCTCTCGTTTGACTGCCATACCATTTAAAAAAAGATTGATCTTTTCTAAATACAGCGGAAATTAATATGGCTTTAAGATTTTTATTTTTTAATTCATTTAAATAATTAGGCCATATTTCATACTTAACAAATACGGTTAATTCAGGATTAACAAGACTAATAAAACGCTTGGCATTCTGTTTTGTGTCTAACGGTAAGTAAACAACAAGGTCCGCAAAGGGAGCGCTTTTTCTTATTTCGTAACCTGATGGTGAAAAAAAAGAGAGTATAATTATATGATTTGGATAATCCTTTCTTAATTCTGTAAAGATGGGTAAGCCTTGCTCATATTCGCCTAAAGACGCACAATGAAACCATAATGTTTTTGACTTCTTATGTAATAATTGATTTAGTTTAGTAAAAGTTGTCGCACGACCATTAACCCCTAATTTAAGTTTAGTATTAAACAAACTTAAAAGTTTTAAAACAACAGAAGTAAGTTGTATTGCTATATTATAAAGTAAATTCACGTATCTATTTTTGCTAAAATAAACAATTCATTGCTTAGCGTTTGGTATTTTTGTAAATTCGATAATTATAAATTAAAAGTAAAGCTAAGCTTCTTAAGCTAGTTTACCATATATACAGACATGAAAAAAATACAAATGGTTGATCTTAAAGGTCAATACGCAGCTATAAAGGATGTTGTAGATTCTTCAATTCAAGAAATAATTGACAATACAACTTTTGTTAATGGACCTAAAGTACACGAGTTTCAAAAAAACTTAGAAAACTACTTAGGTGTAAAACATGTCATTCCGTGTGCAAACGGGACAGATGCCTTACAAATAGCAATGATGGGATTAGGTTTAGAGCAAGGTGATGAAGTCATAACAGCAGACTTTACCTTTGCAGCAACCGTTGAGGTAATTGCTTTATTAAAGCTAACTCCAGTTTTAGTAGATGTAGATCCAGAAACTTTTAATATAGATATAGACGCTGTTAAAAAAGCCATTACGCCAAAAACCAAAGCGATTGTACCTGTCCACTTATTTGGTCAGTGTGCCAATATGGAAGCATTAATGGATTTAGCAAAACAGCATAATTTATATATAATAGAGGATAATGCACAAGGTATTGGTGCAGACTATACCTATTCTGATGGTACTAAAGCAAAATCAGGAACCATTGGTCATGTTGCATCAACCTCGTTTTTTCCATCTAAAAATTTAGGGTGTTATGGAGATGGAGGAGCAATATTTACTAACGATGATGATTTAGCACACACCATAAGAGGGATTGTAAATCACGGAATGTATGAGCGTTATCACCACGACGTAGTAGGTGTAAACTCGCGTTTAGACTCAATACAAGCAGCAGTCTTAGATGCAAAATTACCTAAATTAGATAGCTACAATAATGCAAGACGTAATGCAGCTAGAAAATATAACGCAGCATTTAAAGACATAAAAAACATAATTACACCAAAAACCGTAAATGGATGCGAAGGTATTTGTGATACCTGTAACTGTCACGTGTTTCATCAATACACATTAAAAGTTAAAAATGTGGACAGAGACGCTTTGGTAAAGCATCTAAACGATAACGGAATCCCATGTGGTGTATATTACCCAATACCGTTGCACGCGCAAAAAGCTTATCGCGATACAAGGTATAACGAGGCCGATTTTACAGTTACCAATCAATTAATAAAAGAAGTGATTTCATTACCAATGCATACCGAGTTGGAAGATGATCAAATAGATTTTATAACAAAAACTATTAAAGATTTTATAGCAAACAATTAGGACGTTACCACAAGGGTCGGGCTATCCACTAAAATCTTTTTTTGCCATATATGGCAGCAAAAAAAGGATACCGTTTCTATCCCTAACGCACGCATAAGCAAATGAAGATACTAGTTACAGGAGGTTTAGGCTTTATAGGGTCGCATACAGTTGTTCAGCTTCAAAATAGTGGATATCAAGTCGTAATTATAGATAATCTCTCTAATGCCTCACTAGAGGTGTTAGAAGGTATAGTATCTATTACAGGGCAACCACCAATTTTTGAAAAACTTGATTTAAAAAGTAAGGTAGCAGTACAAACCTTTTTTAAAACGCATCAAGACATACAAGGCGTTATTCATTTTGCTGCAAGTAAAGCAGTAGGAGAGAGTGTGGTTAATCCATTAATGTATTATGAGAACAACGTAAACACTTTAGTTTATGTATTACAAGAGTTAACAAAATTAAAAGTGTCTAACTTTATTTTTAGTTCGTCATGTACCGTTTATGGTCAGGCAGATAGTATGCCAATATCCGAAACAGCACCAATTAAAGAAGCTCAATCACCTTACGGTAATACTAAACAAATTGGAGAAGAAATTATAAAGGATACTTGTCAAGTATATCCTAATTTACAAAGTATAGCATTACGATATTTTAATCCCATTGGAGCGCATAAGTCTGCAAAAATAGGAGAGTTACCCATTGGTGTTCCTCAAAATTTAATACCATACATTACACAAACAGCAATAGGTAAACGTGATCAGTTATCCGTGTTTGGTAATGACTATCCAACAAAAGACGGAACCTGTGTTAGAGATTATATACATGTTGTTGATACAGCTAAAGCACACGTTGTTGCTTTACAAAGATTATTAAATAATGAAAATCAATCCAATTTTGAAGTGTTTAATATTGGTACAGGACAAGGGAGTACCGTTTTAGAAGTGATTAAAACTTTTGAAAAAGTATCTAATATAAAGCTAAATTATAATATAGTAGACAGACGACCAGGAGATGTAGTAACTGCATACGCAGACACATCTAAAGCAAATAAAATTTTAGGTTGGCAGGCAGAATATGATTTAGAGGATGCTATTTTATCCGCTTGGAATTGGCAAAAGACTTTAAAAAAGGATTAACAAATCCTAAATTAGATAGTATATTGACTGATAATCTCTTAATTTTCGCGTCTAATTTTTAGAGATTTCATATTAATATTCTGATTAACAATATTTTAGTTGTTTAAATTCGTTGTTGGTAATTATTCTGTTTTACTTTGTACGCTAATGCAAATGACAAAATAATGAAATTGATTACAGTAAAACGTCAGACAAGACAAGAAAACAGATTTGCTCCTAAAATGGGACGACTAAATGCTAAAGTAACTTATATTAAAAAACAAGTGCTAGGTATACCAGTAAAAACGTTACATAAATATCGTGAAACGTATTACGGAGAAGTAAAAGATTGCAGAGATTGTAATTTAGCAAGATAAATAAAAAAGCCTCGATTTAAATCGAGGCTTTTTTTATGCTTTTTTATTTTTAAAACTGCCTACAATTAAGCAACCCATACCAACCATAACAGAGACATCTGCCAGATTAAATATACCAGTTCTAAATACGCCTCCTAAATCGATATGTAAAAAATCGGTAACAGACCCATAAACAACTCGGTCATAAACATTAGCTATTCCACCACCAATAATACAGCAAAATCCGACTAAGGTCATTGTATTAATTGTTTTATCTTTAATAATATGTCTTAACACCAATGCTAAAACAATAATTGGTAAGATTAACAATAAAGCAATTCTAAGGGTAGGACTAAAGTCACTTCCCATACCTAAAAAGGCACCTTTATTTTCTACATTATGAAGTGTAAAATATTGTCCAAAAATTTCAGTTTCAGATCCAGCAATAACATCAGCTCTAACAATAAATTTAGAGACTTGATCTAAAATAATATTAAAAACAATTAAACCAAGTATTAGTATGTTTCTACTACTCATCCGTTTTAGTTTCTAAAGTTGCAGATTCGGTTTGAGCTTCTCTATCTATTTTTTTAACTAATCCTTGAAGTACTTTTCCTGGACCTACTTCAGTAAATAGAGTAGCACCATCTTTAATCATTTGTTGTACTGATTGTGTCCAACGTACTGGAGCAGTTAATTGGGATATTAAATTTGCTTTTATTTCGTTTTCATCTGTAATTGCTGTTGCAGTTACATTTTGGTAAATAGGACAATTTGGTTTGCTAAACGTTGTATTTTCAATAGCAGCAGCTAATTCTTCTCTTGCAGGTTCCATCATTGGAGAGTGGAATGCGCCACCAACAGGTAGCATTAAAGCACGTCTTGCACCAGCTTCTTTTAACGCTTCGCAAGCACGTTCTACAGCACTAACTTCTCCAGAGATTACTAATTGCCCAGGACAATTATAGTTTGCTGCAACAACAACACCATCTATTTGCGCGCAAATATCTTCTACAACTTTATCCTCAAGACCTAAAACAGCAGCCATAGTACTTGGTTGTAACTCGCATGCTTTTTGCATAGCTTGAGCACGTTGCGATACTAATTTTAAACCATCCTCAAAGCTTAAAGCTCCAGCAGCTACTAATGCCGAGAATTCTCCTAGACTATGTCCTGCAACCATTTCTGGTTTAAAACTATCACCTAAAGTTTTAGCTAAGATTACTGAGTGTAAAAATATAGCAGGTTGCGTAACCTTCGTTTCTTTTAGTTGGTCTGCAGTACCTTCAAACATAACATCTGTAATGTTAAAACCTAATATGGCATTAGCATCTTCAAATAAATGTTGTGCTTCTGGTGAGTTTTCGTATAAATCAAGACCCATTCCTGTAAATTGGGCACCTTGACCTGGAAATATATATGCTTTCATTGCTTTCTTATTTAAGTAGCGAAAATAAGAATAATATCTGTATATGTAGCATGTCAGATATTAAGATTTACTTAAGGTTTAAGCTTAGTAATTAAGGTTGTATCGCTATTAATGACTATAATTAAAGTCTAATTAAATTAAAGGTTTCCTGTTGCAGCTTCTGCACAACGCTCACCATCCATAGCAGCACTAATAATTCCGCCAGCATATCCACCACCTTCACCACATGGAAATAAATTTGTGATTTCTGGATGTGCTAAATTTTCAGTTCTTGGTATACTAACAGGAGATGAGGTACGTGATTCTACACCAATTATATTAGCTTCTTCAGTATAATAACCTTTCATTTTATCACCAAAAGCTTTAAAGCCTTTTCTTAAAGACGCTCCAATTAATTTAGGAAATAAACTATGTAGAGGTGCACTATTTAAACCTGGTTGATAAGAAGTTTCATTTAAAGTATTAGATAGTTTTCCTTCTACAAAATCGGTCATGCGTTGTGCTGGTGCAACTTGGCTACGTCCTCCTGCAGTAAAGGCTAGTTTTTCTAAATCCTTTTGAAATTCTAAAGCTTTTAAAGCTCCAAATTGTTCGTATTTTTTAAGATCACGTTCTGCATTAATTTCTACAACTATTCCAGAATTTGCAAATTTATTATTTCGTCTAGAAGGTGACATTCCGTTAACAACAACTTCTCCGTTGGCTGTTGCTGCAGGTACTATAAATCCGCCTGGACACATGCAAAAACTGTAAACACCACGACCATTAACTTGTTGCACCAAACTATAGGATGCTGCAGGTAATAATTCTGGTCTTGGTCCTTCACAGTGGTATTGTATGCTGTCTATAATATGTTGTGGATGTTCTGCTCTGACACCCATTGCAAAAGATTTTGCTTCGATTGCAATATTTTTATCGTGTAATAATTGAAAAATATCACGCGCAGAATGTCCTGTAGCTAAAATTACTTTGTCTGTAATTAACTCCTCGCCATTTTGAAGTTGAATGGCTTCAATTTTGTTATTCTTAATTGAAAAATCAGTAACACGAGTGTTAAAATGAATTTCACCACCAAATTTTATTATGTTTTCTCTTATGTTTTGAACCACTTTAGGAAGTTTATTAGTCCCAATATGTGGATGGGCATCAACCAAAATTTGATCTGTTGCACCATGATATACAAGGTTTTCAAAAATACGACGTACATCACCTCGCTTTAAGCTTCGTGTATATAATTTACCATCACTATAGGTTCCTGCTCCACCTTCTCCAAAACAATAATTAGAATCTTCATTTACAAAATGGTCCTGATTAATGGCTTTTAAGTCACGACGTCTGTCTTTTACATTGGCACCACGCTCTAAAACAATTGGTTTAAACCCTAATTCTATACAGCGCAAAGCTGCCCACATACCAGCTGGACCAAATCCAATGATATGAATTGGTTTTGCTTTGGATACATCTTTATAGTTAAACGTATAATCTGAAGTTTCTGGAACAGGTTCTTTTATGTAAACAGATACTTTATAGTTTAATATTATTTTAGGCTTTCTGGCATCAATGGATTTACGTAATATTTTAATACCAGTGATGTCGTCTCTAGACATGGATAGCCATTCCGCAGATTTTTTAATTAAAATATCTGGAATCTCTTCTTCCTTTAAAGAAATACGAAGTTGAATGTCTTTTACCATGCTGCAAAATTAACAAAAATTAAAAGATAAGATTCAAGTATTTTAATTTATGATTTATACTTTCAAAAAATATTCTAAGCCTATATTAAAGCGCCATTTGCTCCAATGACTTGTCCTGATATCCATTTAGAATCGTCACTAGCTAAAAACAAAACGACTTTTGCAATATCTATTGGTTTTGCTAATCGATTAAAAGCATTCATGCTACTTAATTTACCTATAAAATCTTGAGATTTTCCATTTAAAAACAATTCAGTTTCTGTTGCTCCAGGCGCAATTGCATTGACAGAGATACCTCTACCAATTTCTTTGGAAAACACTCTTGTCATTTGCTCTACAGCAGCTTTAGAAGCAGAGTAAAGTGCATAAGTTGGAAACATAAGCTTTACAGTGCTAGACGACACGTTGATAATTATACCATTATCTGCTAATTTGCTATCGGCTTCTTGTAAAGTATTAAATACACCTCTAACATTAATATCAAATTGTTTTGTAAAATCCTCTTGATTATTATCTTTTATTTTTTTTGAAATCATCACACCTGCATTATTAATTAGCACGTCTAATTTGCCATAATGTGATAAGGTTTGGTCAAAAAGATTACTAACATCTTCTCTGTTACTTACGTCTGCTTTAATAGCTATAGCGTCACCACCATTGTCTATAATGCTTTGTACAGTTAGGTCTGCATCCTTTTTGCTATTGGAATGATTTACTACTACTTTGGCACCATGTTTTGCTAATAATTCAGCTATTTCTTTGCCTATTCCTCTAGATGATCCAGTGACTATAATGACTTTGTTCTCTAATTTCATATGTTGCTTTTAGTTGTTATTATATTTTAAAGCTATTAATTGTTCTGTAATTAAAGCTAAATCTTTTGCAATTATTTCTGGTTTATCAGCTAAAGGATACAATTGTGCTCCTGGTCTGCTTATAAATGCGCCACGCCAATTTGCCCAAAGTGCTCCAGCAATATCCCAACCATGTGCAGCAACTAAAAGACACTCTTCAGGTTTTATTTTCATTTGTCTTGCAGCCCAACGATAAGAATCAGCATGAGGTTTAAATTTACCAATATCCTCTACGCTTAATCTTTTGTCAAAATAGTCAAGTAATCCAGAGTTTTTAAACTGAGTTTCGACACCTTTGTTAGAAGAATTTGTAAATGATACCAATGTATATCCTGCATCTTTTATCTTTTTTAAGCTAGCTTTAACTTCGGGATGTGCTGGTAAAGATCTTATTGGCCCCAAAATAGCTTCTTTTGCTTCCGTTTCGGATAGTGTGATTCCGTGGTTTGAAGCTACCATTTGTAAAGCAGCTGCACCAATTACACCAAAATCGTTATATTGATTACCAACTGTACTAACTAATGAATATTGTAACATTGTTGTAAACCATAAGGGTAATAAATCTTTTCTGTTATCTAATATTTTACCTACACTATCTTTCATAGCTGTTAAGTCTAATAAAGTTTCATTGACATCAAAAAATATGACTTTAGGTGGAGTTACATCTAAATTAGGTGTTTTATTGTCTTTAACAGAAGTGGAAAATGCTAAATGTGGAGCAACCAAACTTGCTAATGCTGCTTTTTTGATAAAATCTCTTCTTTTGTTTTGTTCAGTTTTCATATAAATATATATTATTGTAAATAAAACATACTAATAGGTATGTTTTGCTATAAAAAAAATTAAGTTTTTATTTGATTTATGTATAATGATAAGCCTGTAATGTACTCTTCAAGGATGTCATCGTTATTGTACAATTTTCTTATACCTCGAATCCCTTCAAAAGCACTGATTAAATAAACTGCAATTGCATTGCTTGATATGTTTTTTTTAATAGTGTTTTCATATTGACCTCTTTCAATTAGCTGTATTAATGCTTTTTTCCAATCATCAATAATTCGTCTTAATACTAGTTGATAGGCTATTTCTAAATCTCCAACTTCATTTATAAAATTATTCATTGGACAGCCATGTTGCTTTTCATAAACAGGAAAAGATTTTAAACGCTCTAAAAATGTTGTTTCTAAAATCTGTATTGCATTTCCAGATTGGAACAAAGGATCAATCATACCCTTATAAACTCTTTTTTGCACTTTTAAACTTATCACTGCAAGTCCAAGTTCTTTTTTGTTTTTATAGTGATGGTAAAAAGCACCTTTAGTTAAGTTGGTTGCCTTCATTATTTTGTCAACACTCGTGGTTTTAAAACCGTTTTCATAAAACAGCTTAAACGATTCGTCTAAAATAATTTGTTTGGTAAGTTCTGATTTTTCGTTTTGCAGCATGTAACAAAAATAAACTTAAAAGATACTAATAGGTATGTTTTTGGTGTTAAACTTAAATTAAAATTAATTTAAGTTGTTTTATGTGGTTGTTATAAAGTTGATTACACTCTTTGGAAAGTTAAAAAGGAAAATTCAAATTCATGATTTTCATCTTTTTTATGAAAGGTGTTTGCGGTTTCTTTCCATTGTGTCCTATCAATTTCAGGAAAAAAGGTGTCTGCATCAAAATTAGAATGTACACGAGTTAATTCAATTTTGGATGCATAAGGCATGGCTAGTTTATAAATTTCTCCTCCACCAATTATAAAGGGTTGCGAATCATTTTTAGCTAAGTTAATAGCTTCTTCTATACTACCAACAACTATAATACCTTCAGGTGCTTTATAATTAGATTGCCTAGATATTACTATATGAGTACGATTTGGTAGTGGCTTTGGAAAGCTCTCAAACGTTTTGCGACCCATAATAATGTAGTGACCAGAAGTTAAGGCTTTAAAACGTTTTAAATCGTCGCGTAAATGCCATATAAGGTCGTTGTTTTTACCAATTTCATTATTTTCGCCAGCAGCAACAATCATGGTTAGATTGTTTATAGATTTAGTTTGTTGTTTATTAAAAACTTCACTTTTAGCAATGGTTAGATCTTCTTTTTCAACTTGTAGTTTAAGTTTTTCTATTCTAACGTTTTGTTTATTTACAAGTTTGGCTAACTGTTGATCTTCCCATTCTTTACCCATAAATTTAGAGGTTACAAACACATTAAATACATGGTATAAAAAGATAAATAACCAAGCCATTATGGCAAATACAAACCAATTAATGCCAAAAAACTTAGTGTCTTTGCCAATGCCTAAAACTGTATTTGCAACTATTAAAAAAACTGCCCCAATTAAGAAAATTACAAAATGAGCGTATAATCGCTTTTTTTGCTTAATCCTGCGTTGTGCATTTTTTATTAATTCTAACTGTTCTTTATCTATTTGCGGTTTTTCTTTTTTCTTTAATCCAAACATAGCTAACTATTATAATGTAAAGTTAATGATTTTATGATATTTGATTTTGTAAATTTTAAACGAAATCGATTTAGTTTGATTGTCAGTTGTTTACAGTTGTTTTTGAGCTGTTATTATTAACAATTTAGTACACTTAATTTAATGAAAATGCTGATTTTAAGCGTTAATTTTAATAATCTCATAAAAGTTTAAAATTAATTAATTTTTATGTTGATGACTGAAAAAATCTTATCTAATTTTAAAGCTTTAAAACATTAATATTATGGCTATTAAGAAACAATTTTTGAAAAGTAAACCAATTTGTAAAGTCACTTTTACTGTTCCTGCAGCAGGAGCAAAGGAAGTTACTGTTGCAGGTAATTGGAATGAATGGAATACTGCAGCCGAACCATTAAAAAAGTTAAAAAACGGAACGTTTAAAGGGACTGTAAATCTAGAAGCTGGTCAGGCTTACGAGTTTAAATATGTTGTTGATGGACAATGGGAAAACGAAGTCGAGGCAGACGCTTATGTATGGAGTGATTATGCAGCCACAGATAATAGTGTTATAAAGTTATAAGGCTTTAAAATGCTAAAATCGGTCAACAGTTATTCCTTTCTTTTTTTTCGTTTAAGTCTTTTACGTTCTTTTCTTTGAGCAGCTGTTTCTGCAATATTAAAGGTTATTGGTAAACCGTAAGGAACGTTTACTGCCTTACCTTTTTGCATTCCTGGTGATTCTAGTTGAGGTAAAAGTTTTATTACTCTTTTGGCTTCTTTTTCTAAAGCAGGATGTGGCGCTCTAGTTAGGATGTTTACAACTTTGGCGTCTTTGTCTATCTTAAAACCAACATATATTCTGATAACTCCAGAAGGCAAATTAAGTGTAGATGCTAAGTTAGTATTAAAATTTTGTAGCACATGTCTGCCAATAGCATTACTCATACATTTTCTTGCTGCTTCTTGGGGTAAATTTGGAGCGCAACCTGGATATACAGGTACTTGTTCTACTAGAGAAAACGGAACATCTTTAGGTATGTAGTTTTTTATTGGTATAATAGTACTATCTGCTCTATTAATTTTAAAACCTAAGAGTAGGTTTTTATAATCGGCAACTCCATTATTATATTTGTCTAATACAGGTAATACTTTGGGAAAACTATCCTCAAGATAATTTAATTCATTTTTTAAACTGTCCATATAAATATGAAATCCAGACATTTTTTTTATTAAATCTCCTTCTTCGTTAAAAAATAAATTGGCAGATAGGTCTAGTGTATCTTTTTTTGAATAACGGATTATTTTAGTTTTTATACTTTTTGTTAATGAAGAATCTATGAATTGTAAAACCTTATCTTCAAAACATAACTCTAAATCCTCTGCACTCTGGCAACCAGGAAATATTGCTTTTTCGCGATTATATTCAGGTTTAGATTGGCTAAATGCAAAACTTGAAAATAAAAATAAAAATAAATAAATATACTTCATTTGATAAATTTATACAGCTACTGCACCTTTTATGTGTGGATGTGGATTATAATTTTCTAAGGTAAAATCTTCAAATTTAAATTCAAAAATATCTTTAACATCAGGGTTTATTTTCATTGTTGGCAATGGTCTAATGTCTCTAGAAAGTTGTAATTCTAATTGTTCAAAATGATTGCTATAAATATGTGCATCTCCAAAGGTGTGTATAAAATCACCTGCTTCATAACCACAAACTTGAGCCATCATCATAGTAAATAATGCATATGAAGCAATATTAAAAGGAACACCTAAAAACGTATCAGCACTACGTTGGTATAATTGACACGAAAGCTTACCATCTGCTACATAAAACTGAAAAAAAGCATGACAAGGTGGTAATGCAGCTTTACCATTGGCAAC
The DNA here is from genome assembly GCF_038900355.1 of Olleya sp. AS48. Lineage (NCBI taxonomy): Bacteria > Pseudomonadati > Bacteroidota > Flavobacteriia > Flavobacteriales > Flavobacteriaceae > Olleya > Olleya sp. AS48. Next base: position 51,797 of record NZ_JBBMRD010000011.1, read on the forward strand.
GTTTTCTGAAAAACTTTTTGAGTTGTCTGGCAATACTGAAGGATTCCAAGCCGATACTAACATACGTCTACTATCTGGATTGTTTTTTAAGCTATGTATAACATCTTTAATTTGGTCTATTTCATCACTATTCCAATTTCTCCATTGGTGTCCATAAACAGGTCCTAAATCTCCATTCTCATCTGCCCAATCATTCCAGATTTTGACTCCGTTTTCAGTTAAATACTTAATGTTTGTATCGCCTTTTAAAAACCATAATAATTCATATATAATGGATTTTAAATGTAATTTCTTAGTGGTTACCATTGGAAAACCTTCACTTAAATCAAAACGCATTTGATAACCAAAAACACTTTTTGTTCCTGTTCCTGTACGATCTCCTTTTTCGTTTCCGTGTTCTAATATATGTTGTACTAGGTCGTGGTATTGTTTCATTTTTATTAAATTTTCAAGAATTTAAAAGTATAAAAAAGGGTTAACATTAAAATGTCAACCCTAAAATATATATAAAAAGTTATTAACTGTCTATCCAATAATCATACCAGCAATTGTAGCAGAAATTAGTGAGGCTATAGTACCTCCCAATAATGCTTTCATTCCAAATTTAGATAACGTTTTACGTTGTCCTGGAGCTAATGATCCAATGCCACCAATTTGAATTCCTATAGATGCAAAGTTGGCGAAACCACAAAGCATATACGTTGCCATAATTATAGATTTTTCGTAAGTTAAGTGTGTTGCTTGGGCAACGTCTTTAAGTTCTGCTAATTGGATGTATCCAACAAACTCACTTGCTGCTAATTTAATACCTAATAACTGTCCCATAAGTGCCATATCTGTTTGTGCAACACCAATTAACCACATTAAAGGTGCAAATATGTAACCCAAAATAAGCTCTAACGATAAGGCAGTGTAGCTTGTATTATGTTCAATCCATTCGTTTAAAGAAGTAACATCTCCAACCCATCCAAGGATTCCGTTAACCATTGCAATAAATGCAACAAAAACTAATAGCATGGCACCAACATTAACAGCTAATTTTAATCCTTCAGTCGTTCCGTTTGCTATAGCATCTAAAATGTTTGATCCTATTTTATCTTGTGACACTTCAACGTCAGTGTTTACCTCTTCTGTTTGTGGAAATAGTATTTTTGAGATTACTATCGCTCCTGGAGCTGCCATTACAGATGCTGCTAATAGATGCTTAGCATAAAATAATCTTAAAGCTTCATCATCTCCTCCTAAAAAGCCTATGTAGGCAGCAAGTACTGCTCCTGCAACTGTTGCCATACCACCAATCATAACTAATAGCATTTCTGATTTGGTCATTTTTTCTAGGTATGCCTTAATAAGTAAAGGTGCTTCTGTTTGGCCTAAAAAGATATTTCCTGCTACACTTAAACTTTCTGCTCCAGATATTTTAAGTGCTTTAGATAATAGCCAAGCCATAGCTTTTACTACACGTTGGATAATACCTAAATAAAATAATAAAGACGTTAATGCAGAGAAGAATATAATAGTTGGTAAAACTTGAAAAGCAAAAATAAATCCAAAGGTATCCATATCTACCACTAAACCTTCAAATAGAAATTTACTTCCTGCTCTGGTAAAATCTAATACACTTATAAATAAACCACCAACAAACTCGAAAGCAGTTTTAATAAATTCAACTTTTAAAACACCAATAGCAATTAATAGCTGGAAGGCTAAACCTATTCCAACAATCTTCCAATCGATTGCTTTACGATTACTACTAAATAAAAACGAGATAAAAATTAGGGCTACCATACCTAAGGCACCACGCCATAAACTATTAAACGAAAATCCTTCGCTTGGTATAATTTTATTAGCTTCTGATACTGCTAGCTGAGCAGCTGTTTTTTCTTTTATTTTAAAAGAATAGACATTTTGTTTTTCTTTAAATACTAATGTAGAGTCTGTTAGTGTTTGTACTTTAAGTCGTTTAGTTACATCTGCTGGTGTATCGTAATAAAAAACTAATACATTATTTTGAAATAGATAATCTCCCGTTTGATTATTGTGCGTAAATGCACCTTCTTTTAAAGTAAGTACGTCATTAACCAAAAGGTTAGTACTTGTAGAGTCTAGTTTTGTTTTGCTTGCCTCGAGTTGCCAATCTTTTTCAATGTCTTGGGCAAAAATAGACGTAATACTTATTAGGGTCGCTACAATAGCAAGTGCAAAATGTTTCATTGTAAAGGGATTATCGTTTAGAGATTTCGTCTCTTATTTTAGCTGCTTTTTCGTAATCTTCGTTAGTTACAGCTTCGTCTAGAAGGTTGTGTAATTCTTCTACTGTTTTGGAAATATAATCGTCTTGAGAAGGTTCCATCTCTAATTCCTCGTTAATAATATCTTCAATTAAGATATTATCTGGATCCTCTTCTTTTGTGGGATCTACTTTTAAATAGATTCCTGCTTTATCTAATATGTTTTTATAAGTAAAAATAGGAGCATTAAAACGTAAAGCTAAGGCTATAGCGTCACTAGTTCTAGCATCTATAATTTCTTCAATATTATCGCGTTCGCAAATTAAAGAAGAATAGAAAACACCATCTACCAATTTATGTATAATGACTTGTTTGACTACAATATCAAAGCGGTCAGCAAAGTTTTTAAATAAATCGTGAGTTAATGGTCTTGGAGGTCTTATTTCTTTTTCTAAAGCTATAGCAATGGATTGCGCCTCAAAAGCGCCAATGACAATTGGTAGTTTTCGGTCGCCATCTAATTCGTTTAAAATTAGTGCGTAAGCGCCATTTTGTGTTTGGCTATACGATATGCCTTTTATATTTAATCGGACTAAACTCATAGTATTTAAAAAGCAAAGAACTGCTTAAATTAGGACTTTACCAAACTGCACTAGGCAGTTTTTGTACATAATTTAAACAGTCCTTTGTTAATAGAACTTAAATTTATAAAAAATTATGCGTTTGCTGCTTTAAACGCTTTTAATTTTTCAATAAGTTGTGGGACAACTTCAAAAGCATCTCCAACAACACCATAATCTGCTGCTTTAAAGAAAGGTGCTTCTGGATCTGTGTTAACAACTACTTTTACTTTAGAGGCATTAATACCTGCTAAATGCTGTATAGCTCCAGATATTCCGATAGCAATGTATAAGTTAGAAGCTACAGGTTTTCCTGTTTGTCCAACGTGCTCACTATGAGGTCTCCAGCCTAAGTCAGATACTGGTTTAGAGCATGCTGTTGCTGCACCTAGAACATCTGCTAACTCTTCAATCATTCCCCAGTTTTCTGGTCCTTTCATTCCACGACCTGCAGATACTACTATTTCTGCATCAGCAATTGTAACTTTATCTGTTGCTTTGTCTACAGACTCTACATTTACACCTGAAGTTGGTAAGCTAGGCGAAAAATCTTCAGCTGCAGCTGCACCATTATTTTCTACTAATCCGTAAGAATTGTTAGAGACTCCAACAATTTTAACATCTGTATCTATTGTTGTTAAGTTAAATGCTTTATTTGTAAAAGCAGTACGTTTAACTGTAAAAGGAGCTGTTGAAGTTGGTACTTCCATTACATTGGATGCGTAACCTGCTTCTAAACCTACAGATAATATTGGTGCTAAATATTTGCTATCTGCACTTTGACTTAATATTACGACCTTAGTCCCTTCGTTTTTTGCTGCTTGTGCAATTGCCGAAGCGTATGATTTTGCATTAAAGTTTTTTAAAGCATCATCAGATACTTTTAATACTTTATCTACTCCGTATTTTCCTAATTCTGAAACATCATTGGCGTTAACCGCAACTGCTGTAACTGTTGTACCTAATTGGTCAGCGACTGCTTTGGCGTAAGAAGCAACTTCAAAAGCTGTTTTTTTAAAGGTTCCGTTTTCTGATTCTGTATATACTAAAACTGACATGTTTTTTTTGTTTTAAGATTAATTACTAATTAAATGACTTTAGCTTCGTTATGAAGTAAGTTAATTAATTCATCTAAATTATCTGGCGACACTAACGTTACAGCACCTTTTGGAGCTGGTTTTTCAAACTTAACAGACGCTGTTTCTACTGATGCACCTATTGGTTCTAAAACATTTAATGGTTTTTGACGTGCTTGCATAATACCTCTCATATTTGGTATACGTAAATCACTCTCTTCAACTAATCCTTTTTGGCCACCAATTACTAAAGGTAGTGCAGTAGATACGCTTTCTTTACCACCATCAATTTCTCTAACAGCTTTAGCGTTAGTACCATCTAATTCCAAACTAATACAATTAGTTACAAAATTAGCGTCAACCATTTCTGCAATCATACCAGGTACCATACCTCCATTATAATCAATAGACTCACGACCAGCAATTACTAAATCATAACCACCATCTTTTACAACTTTAGCAATTTCTTTAGCGACTTGGTAACCATCTTTAGCTTCAGTATTCACTCTAATTGCAGAGTCTGCACCAATAGCTAATGCTTTACGTAATGTAGGTTCTGTTTCAGGACCTCCAACATTAATAACATCTACAGATGCACCTTGTTTTTCTTTAAACCACATGGCACGTGTTAAACCAAATTCGTCATTAGGATTAATTACAAATTGTACTCCAGTTGTGTCAAATTTTGAATCTCCATCTGTAAAATTAATTTTTGATGTCGTATCTGGTACATGACTAATACACACTAAAATTTTCATATTTTTTTGTTTTTTATGAGTTCTGTTACGTTAGATGTAATCAACTATAACGATATAGTACGTCTAACCTTAATTTTATTTTTGAACAAATTTAGGCATAAAAAATGCGCTTAAATCTTACGGTTACGAAGATAATTATTTTATTTTGAAAAAATACTATGCATGCATAGTAAATTTTAAATAATTCTTTAGTCTAAAGTTTTTCATTTATTGTTATTTTTGCTTTTCAAATTATTAATTAGATGAAGACAATTCAATTTAGAGAAGCTATTTGCGAAGCCATGAGCGAAGAAATGCGTAGAGATGAGAGCATTTTTTTAATGGGAGAAGAAGTAGCAGAATATAATGGTGCTTATAAAGCGTCAAAAGGGATGTTAGATGAGTTTGGTGCAAAACGTGTTATTGATACACCAATTGCCGAACTTGGTTTTGCAGGTATCGCTATTGGGTCTACCATGACAGGTAACAGACCAATCGTAGAATACATGACGTTTAACTTTTCGTTAGTTGGTATTGACCAAATAATTAATAATGCAGCTAAAATTAGACAAATGTCTGGAGGTCAATTTAATTGTCCAATAGTATTTAGAGGTCCAACAGCAAGTGCAGGACAATTAGCAGCAACACACTCTCAAGCTTTTGAAAACTGGTTTGCAAACACACCAGGTTTAAAAGTTGTAGTACCATCAAATCCATATGATGCTAAAGGGTTATTGAAATCTGCAATTCGTGATAACGATCCTGTGATCTTTATGGAAAGCGAGCAAATGTATGGTGATAAAGGTGAAGTGCCTGAAGGAGAATACACAATACCATTAGGTGTTGCCGAAATAAAAAGAGAAGGTACAGATGTAACTATCGTATCTTTTGGTAAGATTATTAAAGAAGCTTATATCGCAGCAGATAAATTAGCTGAAGAAGGTATATCTTGTGAGATTATCGATTTACGTACAGTGCGTCCAATGGATAGAGCTGCTATTTTAAAGTCTGTTAAAAAGACTAATCGTTTAATTGTTTTAGAAGAAGCTTGGCCTTTTGGTAACGTAGCGACAGAAATTACATATTTAGTACAAAGCGAAGCATTTGACTATTTAGATGCACCAGTTATAAAAATTAATACAGCAGATACACCTGCACCTTACTCTCCAGTATTGTTAGCAGAGTGGTTACCAGACCATAAAGATGTTATCACAGCTGTTAAAAAGGTAATGTATAAATAAAAAATAGTATTTTAGATTTATCAAAAGCTTCATTAGCATGATTGTTGATGAAGCTTTTTGTATTAAATAACCATATATGAATAGTAAACTTTTTTGCCTCTTTTTTTTATTCGGAAGTCTTTTTGCAATTGCACAAACAAAAGTAAGTGGTGTTGTGTTTGATGAGTATGATCAACCAGTGTCATTTGCAAATGTAATTTTTAAAGGGTCTTCAATTGGTGTTATTACTAATGAAGAAGGACGTTTTTATATGGAAGATAGTAATACTTGGGAAACACTATCCATATCATTTATAAGTTTTGAAACCCAAGAAATTAAACTAACTAAAAAAGTAAATTACGACTTAAAAGTAATTTTAAAAGAAGAAGTTGCAGCTTTAGATGAAGTCGTTATAGTATCTGGTAAGCAGTCCAAAAAAAATAATCCAGCGATTGATATCCTTCGAAAAATATGGGCAAATAAACGTAGCAATGGATTAAAAAAGTACAAACAATACCAATACGATAAATACGAAAAAGTAGAATTTGACCTAAATACAATCGATAGCTCATTAATGAAAAGTAAGCTATTTAAAGGTATGGAGTTTGTTTTTGAGCAAGTAGATACCTCTAACGTAACAGGTAAAACGTATTTACCAATGTTTATTAATGAGTCCTCTAGCCAAGTGTATGGTGATAATATTATTAATGAAAAACGCGAAGTATTAAAAGGTAATAAAAACTCAGGATTTAGTAATAATCAAATTATAATAGATTTTGTTGATGACCTATACTCGGATTACGATGTATATGATAACTACTTAAAGTTTTTTGATAAAAGTTTTACAAGTCCAATTTCTAGAACCGGAATTCAGACCTATAATTATGTGCTAGCAGACAGTAGTTTTATAGATAACAAATGGTGTTATAATATTATTTACTATCCAAGACGTAAAAACGAGTTAACCTTTAAAGGAGATTTTTGGGTAGCGGACACCACATTTGCTATCAAAGAAATTAACATGCAAGCCTCTAAAAGCGCAAATATAAACTGGGTTAAAGAGATTTATATAGAACAAGAATTTGAAGTCCTTAACGATTCTGTCTTTCTTATAAAACGAGATTACTTCATGAGTGATTTTGCATTTAATAAAAAAGAAAAATCAAAGGGGATTTACGGTAAGCGTACCACACTATATGATAACTATACGTTTGATCAAGTAAAAGATCCTAAATTTTATAAAGAAAAAGTTTACACCTTTGACCAAGACATCTATAATCAAGATGATAGTTTTTGGGATAAAAACAGAATGGAATCTTTAAGTAAAGACGAAAAAGGTGTTTATGTCATGTTAGACTCATTAAAAAACACCCAAAAGTTTAAACGTCTTTATAATCTTGGAAGCATATTAGCCTCAGGTTATGTCGAGTTTCCAGAGCTTAATTTGGATTATGGACCAATCTTCTCAACCTTTGGTTATAACGAAGTAGAAGGCGTAAGACTAAGAGCAGGTGGACGTACATACTTTGGTCAAAACGATATGTGGCGTATCGAAGGATATACAGCCTATGGATTTAAGGATAATAAATTTAAATATGGATTATCAGGTAAATGGTTACTAGATAAACGTAGTCGATTAATTATATCAGGAGGAAACCGACGTGATGTAGAGCAAATTGGAGCAAGTCTAACAACAAGTACAGATGTTTTAGGTCGAAGTTTAGCCAGTAGCTCAGTAGTTGGAACAGGTACAAACGATAAATTAACAAACATCAATTTAAGTACATTATCAATCGAAGCAGAGCCTTTTAGAAATTTGGTAACACGTGTTAGCGGAAGCTACAGGACTTTAGAGTCAGCATCGCCAACCTTTAGTTTAGATTACTTTACAGATGCAACACAAACCACTACCAAGTCGGATCTTAAACAATACGAAACAGCATTTTCTATGTCCTTTTTCCCTAACAGAGAAATGACAGGTTATGGTGTAGAAAGACGAACTAAAAATGATGACTTTGCTAGATTATTTGCACAAGTATCAGTTGGTAATCAAGGGGTTTTAGACAGTGATTTTGATTATACTAAATTACAATTTTCATATACACAACCATGGTCTTTAGGTGGTTTTGGACGATTATACACAACCGTAGAAGCAGGTAAGACTTATGGTGAAGTACCATTAGGTTTATTAAGTGTTGTACCTGGAAATCAAAGTTATTTTTCAATTTACAACACCTTTTCTAATTTAGATTTTTACGAGTTTGTTACAGATGAATATGCAACGTTACATGTCGAGCATAATTTTAATGGACGTCTGTTTTCTCGTATACCATTCTTAAAAAAATATAATTTAAGAGCCATAGTTGGTGCAAGAGGTGTTATTGGAGATGTTAGTCAAGAAAATCGCGATATAAATGCTTCGGGATTAATATATAGAGCGCCAACTAAAGAAGCGTATTACGAGTATAGTGTTGGAGTAGGTAACATCTTTAAAGTATTAAGAATAGATTTTAATTTTAGAGGTAATTACTTAAACGCAGTAACCAACCCAGATGCTAGAAAATTTGGAGTTACAGGAAGCTTTGGCTTTTATTTTTAAATAAAAACACGACACGTTTACTGTATATTGTACAAGGATAAATATTAATTGTACAGGAATTACTAAAACAAATAATTAGGATTATTTTTAATTATTACAAAAGTTTAGCGGTTGATTTTATATTAACTTAACAATTAAAACCTTAATCGGTATTTTTCGTTTTTTATATTTGTCAAAACCTAAATAATCTTGTACTTTTGCAAGCCGAAAAAGTAAAGCAAAATTTAAATTCCGCTTGACGGAAAACTAAAATAATATTATATGAGTCCATCTGGAAAAAAGACATTTGACGTATTAATTGAAATACCTAAAGGAAGTAGAAACAAGTATGAGTACGATTTTGAATTAAACAAAATTCGTTTTGATCGTATGTTGTTTTCTTCAATGATGTATCCAGGAGATTATGGTTTTATACCAGAAACTTTAGCTTTAGATGGAGATCCATTAGACGTTTTAGTAATGGGAACAGAACCTACTTTTCCAATGTGTGTAATGGAAGTAAAACCAATTGGTGTTTTCCATATGGCAGATGAAAAAGGTCCTGATGAAAAAATAATTTGTGTACCAGTTACAGATCCTATTTGGAATAGCTGTAATGATATCGAGGATTTAAATCCACATAGAATAAAAGAAATTACTCACTTTTTTCAAGTGTATAAAGACTTAGAGAAAAAGAAAGTTGATGTTGGTGGATGGGGAGATGCTAAAGAGGCATATGAAATCTTAAACAAATGTGTAGAGCGTTATGAAAATAGCAAGCATAAAACAAATGGAGATTTTACTATCTAAGTAATACATCTAAATTTTAATTAAAACCCTCTCATTGTATAATGAGAGGGTTTTTTGTTTGCAATACTATTTGATTTATCTGTTTTGTAAGGACTTGTGGTTTTGTCGTAATAGTAAATAATAATTCCTGTTTTGTTTTTAAATATTATTATAAATGTAAATTTAATGTTAAAAAATTGCGATGTTAATATTTTGACTTCTGTTTGATTTTGTTACTTTAGCAGTAATTAAAAACTAATCAAACAAACTTATATGGAATCAATGATGATTTATATGCCTATTGCTATGGCAATTTTGGGCTTAATTTACATGGTTATTAAACAATCTTGGGTAATGAAGCAAGATGCAGGTGATGGTAAAATGAAAGAGATTTCGGACCATATCTACGAAGGTGCTCTAGCTTTTCTAAACGCAGAATATAGATTGTTGTCAGTTTTTGTGGTTATAGTAAGTGTGCTACTTGCTGTTGTCGCATATTTTGTACCAACTACAAGTTATTTAATTGTAATAGCCTTTGTATGTGGAGCTGTTTTTTCTGCAGCTGCAGGAAATATCGGAATGAAAATAGCAACTAAAACAAATGTTAGGACTACACAAGCTGCAAGAACAAGTCTACCAAATGCGCTTAAAATTTCGTTTGGAGGAGGAACTGTCATGGGATTAGGTGTTGCAGGATTAGCAGTGTTAGGTTTAACGATATTTTTTATAGCATTCTTTCAAATATTTATGGATGGAGCTTGGACTAATACTATGGATATGACTATTGTATTAGAGACTTTGGCTGGTTTTTCATTAGGAGCAGAGTCTATCGCGCTATTCGCAAGAGTTGGTGGAGGGATTTACACTAAAGCTGCAGATGTTGGAGCTGATTTAGTAGGTAAAGTAGAAGCTGGTATACCAGAAGACGATCCACGTAATCCTGCTACTATTGCAGATAATGTTGGTGATAATGTTGGAGACGTTGCTGGTATGGGAGCCGATTTATTTGGATCGTATGTTGCAACTGTTTTAGCAGCAATGGTTTTAGGTAACTATGTTATTAAAGATATGGGTGGAGCAATCACTGATGCTTTTGGAGGTATTGGTCCTATTTTACTTCCTATGTCTATTGCAGGAGTGGGAATAATAATTTCTATAATTGGAACGCTATTAGTTAAAATTAGTAGTAATGACGCTAAAGAGTCACAAGTAATGGGAGCTTTGAACCTTGGAAACTGGGTGTCTATTGGTTTAGTTGCTGCTGCATGTTATGGATTAGTGACTTGGATGCTACCAGAAACAATGCAAATGAACTTTTTTGGAGAAGGTTTACAAGATATTTCTAGCATAAGAGTGTTTTATGCAACTTTAGTGGGTCTATTTGTAGGAGCAGTAATTTCTTCGGTAACCGAATATTATACAGGATTAGGTAAAAAGCCAATTTTAAAAATAGTACAACAGTCTAGTACAGGAGCAGGAACAAATATTATTGCAGGTTTAGCAACAGGAATGATATCTACATTTCCTTCAGTATTACTATTTGCAGGAGCAATATGGGCATCGTACGCATTGGCAGGATTTTATGGTGTTGCTTTAGCAGCCTCTGCAATGATGGCGACTACAGCAATGCAATTAGCAATTGATGCATTTGGACCAATATCTGATAATGCAGGAGGTATTGCCGAAATGAGTGAGCAAGAACCAATTGTAAGAGAACGTACAGATATACTAGACTCGGTTGGAAACACAACTGCAGCAACTGGTAAAGGTTTTGCGATTGCGTCTGCAGCATTAACATCATTAGCCTTATTTGCTGCTTATGTTACATTTACAGGTATTGACGGAATTAATATTTTTAAAGCACCAGTTTTAGCAATGTTATTTGTTGGAGGAATGGTACCTGTAGTTTTTTCTGCATTGGCAATGAATGCTGTAGGAAAAGCAGCTATGGAAATGGTTGAAGAAGTGCGTAGACAGTTTAGAGATATTCCAGGTATAATGGAAGGTACAGGTAAGCCAGAATACGATAAGTGTGTTGCTATTTCAACTAAAGCATCTTTAAAAGAAATGATGTTACCAGGATTATTAACCATTGGGTTTCCTTTGGTTATTGCTTTTGTTCCTATGATTTTTGGAATGAAACATTTAGCAATTGCTGAAATGCTAGGAGGTTACATGGCTGGTGTTACGGTAAGTGGTGTGCTTTGGGCTATTTTTCAGAATAATGCTGGAGGCGCATGGGATAATGCAAAAAAATCTTTTGAAGCAGGTGTCGAAATTAATGGTGAGATGACTTTTAAAGGCAGTGATGCACATAAAGCAGCAGTAACAGGAGATACTGTTGGAGATCCATTTAAAGATACTTCTGGACCATCAATGAATATTTTAATTAAGTTAACCTGTTTAATTGGTTTAGTGATTGCACCAATTTTAGGAGGTCATACTGAAACTGGAGTAGCTAATACAGACCAAGTAACTATTGAAAAAGAAATGATAGTTAACGATAATATTGCTGAGGCAACAATAACTTATTCTGTAATTATTGATGGAGAAGAGGTTGTTAAACAAGAACGCTTTAGAGGAAGTAAGGAAGATGTAGATGCTAAATTAAGAGACTTTGAAGCGTCTAATAATGTAGCGACTAAACAAAACAAAAAAACAATTAAAAAAATTGATGTCAAAAAAGGGTAATCCATTATCAGAAATTTAAATTTTAAACCTGCTAATGACTTTAGCAGGTTTTTTTTATATTATATTTGATGTGATGAGTTGGTTTAAGAAAGATCCTTTGCAAATTATTTCATTTTTAAGTTATGGTACATCTAAGCGATTATACCATCGTGGTCGTGCGTTGGAAGATGAAACTATTGATTTAGAACAAAAAAGCTTACTAGCTTTAGTTTTAAATACATGGAAAAGATTTGAAACAGATGAGGTTAAAAAGACAAAGCTAAAAATAACATTGCCTAATAATAAAGTCATTTATACCAAGACAGATAAAGATGGTTATTACAAAATAGACAGAGCAATTGAGGATGTTGAGGTATTCATAAATACTGAAGGTTGGTTAAATATTGAAGTCGCCTATGATGATGCTACCCTAAAGCGAACCATACAAAATCAAAATAAGTTTCCTGCGCAAATACTTATCCCTAATTTAAATTCTGATTTTGGAATTATTAGTGATATTGATGACACTATATTACATACAGGAGTGGTTTCTATATTAAAATGGCGTGTACTATATAATACTTTTTTTAAGCATGCTCAAAATAGAATACCATTGGAAGGCGCTGCTGAGTTTTATCATTTATTGCACAAAGGACCAAATGGAGATAAGGCTAATCCTATTTTTTATGTTAGTCATAGTCCATGGAATTTGTATCGCTACTTAGAGTTTTTTCTCAAAAAAAATAATTTCCCAAAAGGCCCTATTTTACTTAGAAGTTTCAGAACTATTTTTAAGAAAAAGTCATCTACTTGTAAGCCAGCAAAACAGTTAGAAATACAAAACATATTAAAGACATATCCAGACTTCACTTTTATATTAATAGGTGATAGTGGAGAGCATGATCCAGATATTTATCTAGAGATTGTTAATACTTTTCCCAATCGTATTAAAGCGGTTTATTTAAGAAGCGTAAACGATAATAAAAAAATTAAACGAGTAAAAAGTTTACTTAACGCTTATAATACAACGCCTGTTTTATTAGTTAATTCTAGCAAGGACGCTATAATACATGCTAGGACAAACGGATTTATTAAGTAGTTACACTTATAGTCATAAAAAAAAGGTCACATAATTATGTAACCTTTTTTATATTTAAACTATTTTTTAAACAAGTTAAGTTATTCTAAAACAACCCATTTATTTCAGCATCAATTTTATTAATTATAGTTCCTAAATCTTCAGGATTAGCAACAAAGTCCATATTATCTACATCAATTACTAATAAATTACCTTTAGTATATCCATGGATCCAAGCTTCATAACGTTCGTTTAATCTACTTAAATAGTCAATACTAATTGAGTTTTCGTAATCACGACCACGTTTATGTATTTGAGATACTAGATTTGGGATAGAGCTACGTAAGTAAATTAATAAATCTGGACCTTCAACAAAACCTTCCATTAAATCAAATAACGATTTATAGTTTTCAAAATCACGATTGGTCATTAAACCCATTGCATGTAAATTAGGAGCAAAAATGTGCGCATCCTCATATATTGTTCTATCCTGAATAATATCTCTTCCGCTTTCGCGAATTTGCGATACTTGTCTAAAACGACTATTCAAAAAGTAAACCTGTAAGTTAAAACTCCAACGCTCCATTTGATTGTAAAAATCGTCAAGGTAAGGGTTGTCTACAACGTCCTCTAATTGAGCCTCCCAGTTAAAGTGTTTGGCTAATAATTTAGTAAGCGTCGTTTTTCCTGCGCCTATATTTCCTGCTATGGCAACGTGCATAGTTAGTCTGTTTTAAGTTGGTATTGATAAAGTAATTTGCGAGTGTAAATATACAGGATTTGATTGGTTACAAAAAACTGACTTATTAACATATTTGGTATATCGATCGCACTTATAGTTTTTGTTTCGTGGTTATAAAAATTTAATATATTTTCTTTCTCAAGTATTAAATTTTCGTTGTAAGCTTTAATGTGTGTGTAGCCATCATTTTTAAACTTATAAACTAAGCTTCCAAAATAATTATAGCAATACAAGTTGTTTTCGGTAAGAAGCCAACAATAATTATAATTACTAGTCAGGTCTAATACTTTGGAGCTAACCGGAATTGTCTTATATCGTGCGGTTTTGGTTTGATAATCATACAACTCTAAGTATTGAAAATCTTGATTAAATAACCATATCGTATTGTCAAAACCCGTTGTAATGTGAGAAATATTTTTATAAGGTTGTAACGTGTTAAAGTCTAATTTAGAGACTTCGGCTAATCTATTATCTAATATAATTACAGTGTTTAAGTCACCATAAAACACATTGATTTTTAATGGATTAAAAGTGTGCACAGATGTTATATTGCCTAATTGGATATTGCTGTAATTAATAGTGTGTTTATCAGATTTTTTAAAAAGTACATTGTTTTGAACATAATACAGGTTTTCAAAATTATTTTTAGAAATAAAAACATCAGCATTAAGGCTGTCCACTGCTATATAATTTGCAGATATTTTGTTTTGAGCGGACAGTGTTAAGCAGCTGATAAAAAAGAAAAGCACTAGTTGTTTCATGGGTTAACAATGTACAAAAACTAAACCAAACCTGTAACAATTAGTTTGTCAAGTAGACTAATATTTTTATTAGTAACTTTTATCTGTTATAGATTAAACTATCTGTAAAAATAAGAGTCTAAAGTGTGGAATATCAAACAATAAAATTTAAATAAAATGAAATTAAAATCAACTTTTAAAAATCTAGCAACACTGTTAGTATTGATTATCACTTCAAGTGTTTTTGCGCAAGATGCTTTTCAGGGTCAGGCAACTTACATGTCAAAAACGACTATGGATATGGATAATTTTGGTGGTCGTGAGTTAAGTCCAGAGCGAAAAAAAATGATAATGGAGCGTATGAAAACAATGCTTGAAAAGACATTTATACTAGATTTTAATAAATCAGAATCTACTTATAAAGAAGATGAAGCATTAGATGCTCCTGGTGGTGGAGGAAGAGGTTTTATGATGGGTGGAATGGCTGCTGGAACAATCTATAAGGATGTAAAAGAAAACGTACTATTACATGACCAAGAGTTTTTTGGAAAGCAATTTTTAATTAAAGATAGTTTAGTAAAATTAGATTGGAAAATGAGTGGCGAGTCTAAGCAGATCGGTAAATACACCGCTTTTAAAGCAACTGCTACTAAAAAAGTAGACGCTGCAGATTGGACAAATATGAGAAGAAGAGGAAATGATAGAGATAAAAAGAAGGACGATAATAAAGAAGTTGCAGAAG
Organism: Olleya sp. AS48; assembly: GCF_038900355.1. Classification (NCBI taxonomy): domain Bacteria; kingdom Pseudomonadati; phylum Bacteroidota; class Flavobacteriia; order Flavobacteriales; family Flavobacteriaceae; genus Olleya; species Olleya sp. AS48. The sequence continues at coordinate 67,020 of NZ_JBBMRD010000011.1, forward strand.
TAGAAAAAGATAGCACTAAAACTGATGCACCAAAAGATCCATTTGATGATATTGAAATTCCAGAAGAAATTGAAGTGACTGCATGGTACACAATGGACATACCAGTTAATAGTGGTCCTGGTGAATATTGGGGACTTCCAGGTTTAATATTAGAGGTTAATGCAGGTAGAACAACTATTTTATGTTCTAAAATTGTTATGAATCCTTCTGATAAAAACGAAATTAAAAAACCAACCAAAGGTAAAGAAGTGACTATGGAAGAATACCAGGACATTGTAAAGAAAAAAATGGAAGAAATGCGCGAGATGTTTAGATCACGTGGTGGAAGAGGTAGAAATTAATTTTTTTCAATAAAAACCAATCAAAAATAACAAATGAAACACTTATTTACAGCACTTCTATTTTTAGTAGTAAGTACCACTTTTGCTCAAGTCAAGTTTGAAGGTGTCGTTAAGGATAGTACAGGATATGGACTAGAGTTAGCTAATGTTGTTGCTATAAACCAAGCAACAAAAACACTGGAAGCGTATTCTATCACTAATGATAAAGGACGTTATAAATTAAATTTAGATGTTAATTCTTCTTATAGCATTCAGGTTAGTTATATTGGAATGAAACAAATTTCTGAAACCATTCAAACTAAGGAAGCGGATCTTTTTAAAGATTATGTAATGGCTATGGACAATAGTTTAGATGAAATTGAAATCACCTACGAAATGCCTGTTACCATTAGTGGAGATACAATAACCTATAATGCAGATTCTTTTAAAAACGGAACAGAACGTAAACTTGGTGATGTATTAGAGAAAATGCCAGGCGTTGAGGTTAATGATGATGGTGAGGTAGAAATAGAAGGTAAAAAGGTTGGTAAAGTCATGATTGATGGTAAGGAGTTTTTTGATGGTGATACTAAATTAGCGACAAAAAATATTCCTGCAAATGCTATTGATAAAGTACAAGTGTTAAAAAACTATTCTGAAGTTGGACAGTTAAGTGGTGTGACTAATAATCAAGATAATATTGCTATTAATATTAAATTAAAAGAAGGTAAGAAAAACTTTTGGTTTGGAACAGTAACAGCTGGAGCAGGAGACTCTAGTAGTGGCGAGTTGTACTTAGCACAACCTAAGTTATTTTACTATAGCCCTAAAAAAAGTATCAACTTTATTGGTGACTTAAATAACATTGGAGAGTTGGCATTATCTAGACGAGATATTTTTAATTTCTCAGGTGGTTTCCAACAACCTAGCCAACAAAGCGGAACCAATATTAGCTTAGGAAGTAACGATTTGGGCTTTAGACAACTTCAAAATAATCAAGCTAAAAGTTTAAATACCAAATTTGGTGCAGCTAACTTTAGTTACTCGCCAACAAGTGTTTTGGACGTTAGTGGATTTGCGATTTTTGCTAGTAGCAGAATTGAATTACAAGAAGACAGTCAAGTCTTATATACAGATCAGACATTAGGGATTCCGGATGAAACTACAGCTAGTAATACGCAACAAAAAAGCGATTTAGGACTAGTTAAATTTAGTGCTAAGTATAAGCCAAATGCTAATAATCAATTGGATTATGACATACTTGGACGTACCTCTAAGGATCAGCAATTTAACGGAACTTTTTCTAATGTTGTTGGCGCAATTGAGCAATTTGAAGAAACTAATCCGTATAAAATAAATCAAAACCTGAATTATTATTATACTATGGATGAAGATAATATTTTTGCATTATCTGTTCAACATTTATTACAAGATGAAGATCCTTTTTATAATGCACTATTACAAAATGATCCAACAAGTTCGGCAGATCCATTTGATAATACTGCAGTAGGTTTAGGTTTAGATGGTACTCAGGTTTCTTACGATGTAAATCAACAAAAACGTGTTAAGAGCAATCAGTTAGATGCTAAGGTTGACTATTGGAATATTTTAAACAAAAAAAGTGATATTAACTTTACTGTTGGTACAATATATAGTAATCAACAGTTTGATTCTAACGTGTTTCAGACTTTGGATGATGGTAGTGAGGTTGACACCAACACATCAATACCAGGAGTGTCAGATATAAACGATATTAAATATACATTTAGCGATATATATCTTGGTGCGCATTACCGATTTAAAACAGGTAAATTTACTATTAGCCCAGGTTTATCTGCGCATGCTTATAGTGCAGTTAATGATCAATTTAACACAACAACTAAAGATAACTTTTTTAGAGTGCTTCCTGATTTAAATGTACGTGTGCAATTAAAAGGAACTGAAAACTTAAATTTATCATACAAAATGCAAACCCAATTTACAGATGTAAATCAGTTTGCTCAAGGTTTAGTTTTAAATAATTATAACTCGCAGTTTATTGGTAATCCAGAGCTAGAAAGTGCATTATCACATAATATAAACTTAAGCTACTTTAGTTTTAATATGTTTAATTATACTAATGTATTTGCATTTATAAATTATTCTAAGAATATTGATAACATTAGAAACGTATCAGAGTTTCAACCTGGATCAGTTATTAGAACTAGTACACCATATAATTCTGGCTTAGAGGATGAAAGTTTAAGTGCTAGTGGACGTTTTCAGAGACGTTTTGGTAAGTTACAAGCCAGTGTAAGAGGTACATTTAATTATTCTAAGTTTAATCAATTTATTAATACTCAAATTTCGGTTAACGAAAACTATAACCAAAGTTACACCACAGAGTTGCGTTCAAACTTCAGAGAAGCACCTAATTTTGAGTTACGCTATACGTATGGCTTAAACAACAGTGTTCAAGGAGATAGAACTACTAAAATATATACTAACGCACCAGCTGTTGAGTTTGACGCATTAATATTTAAAAAGTTTACTTTTAAAACTGATTATACTTATAGTCGTCAAACTATTGATGGTAATAGTAATAGTTTTGGATTATGGAATGCTAATTTAGCTTACCGTAAAACTAGTGATAGTAAATGGGAATATGAATTAAAAGCAACTAACTTGTTAGATACAGATTCTAGAATACAGAATAGTAATGGAGCATTTTCAGTTAGCACTAGCGAGTATTTTATACAACCAAGATTTTTAACTGCAAGGTTTATTTATAATCTATAAGCTACATAAAGTCATATTAAAAAGCCCTTTAAATTAATGTTTAAAGGGCTTTTGTTTTGGTCTAGGTTATAGTAAATATAGTCTTAAATAAGTTTAATTATTATTTAGACTTACCATTGATTGATACGATTAGAATCTAACTTAATGAAAATAAAAACTAATATAGTAAATCCCCAAAGTCCAGAACCTCCATAACTAAAAAAGGGTAGAGGTATACCAATAGTAGGTATTAATCCCATAACCATGCCTATATTAATTAAAAAGTGTAAAAACAAAATAGCTCCTACAGCATAACCATACATCCTGCTAAATTGATTCTTCTGTCTTTCAGCTAAAACTAATATTCTTACAATTAAAAGTAAAAATACAACGACTGTTAAGAAGCTACCAATAAAACCCCATTCTTCGCCAACTGTACTAAAAATATAATCTGTGTGTTGTTCTGGTACAAAATTACCAGTTGTGCGTGTTCCTTCTAAAAAGCCTTTTCCTTTAAACCCACCACTACTAATTGCTTTTTCAGACTCGTTAAGGTTGTAAGCAACGGTCTTTTTCATGCGTTCTAGTTTATCAGGATCTTTCTCTAAACTTAACCAAACTGTAATACGATCTTTTTGATGATCAGGCAGTATGTTTTCATAAAAAAAACGGACAGTAAATGCTAAAGACGTGCATAGTAGTATTACAATTAATGGTTGTATTATAGAAGGTTTCTTTTTTCTTGTAAAATAGTATGTAAGTACTACAATTGCAGTAATTAATAGTGTACTAATAACTCCAAATTTTAAAGCAAATATAGATAGTAGTATTAATAAAACACCAATAATTAAGTAAATATGTGGTAATCCTTCTCTATATAAAACAAAGAAAAATGCACCATAAACTATAGCACTTCCAGCATCTGGTTGTAGTAAAACTAAAAGAGCAGGTACAACTATAATAGCAAAGGTTTTTAGTTGATCACTAAATCGTCTTATATCAGTATTTAAATCGCTAACATATTTAGCAACAGCTAACGCAGTAGCAACCTTAGCAAATTCGCCTGGTTGAAAGGTGAATGATCCGATTGGATACCAAGATGTTGCTCCATTTATATTTTTACCAAAAACAAAAAGACCAGCTAAGGATATTAAGGCAATAAAATAAATAATGCTAGAAAACCGCTCGTAAAACTTAGACTCTATGGAGAGTACCAAAACAATTAGTACTATAGATAGTCCTATAAATACAAGTTGTTTACTGTAAAAATGAGAGAAATTTGTAAACTCCAACGCTTCACCAGAATGTGATGCAGAGATTATGTTTACCCAACCAAAAATGACTAGAATAAAAAATAGGAAGATTGTTAACCAATCAAATTTATAATATCTATCAGTTTGCCTCATCTTTTATTTTAGGTGTCACTTCTTGCAATAAGTCGGCATCTTTTAAAGTAGGTGCAGGCACAATTTGCATTTGTGTTTCTCTGTTAATTTTAAAAGGTGCTCCGGATTGTGGTTTAGCATATTCGTTTTCTAGACTATGTGTTAAAATCCAAGTTTCTAAATCTGTTCGTGATATGGTTCCTTTTAAATATTTTTCAATCATTAAGCTTGCCATTCTACCAGCAAATCGGCTTCCCCAATACCCATTTTCAACAAAAACAGCAATCGCTATTTTAGGATTATCTTTTGGTGCAAAAGCAACAAATATGGAGTGATCGGTAAGCTGAGTTTGTACGCCATCAATTTTCGCATAGTTTTCTGCAGTCCCAGTTTTCCCGCAAATTTCTATACCTTCCACTTGAAGACTTGCTGCTGTACCCTTATTATAAACATCAAACATACCTTGTACGACAGGCTCAAAATGTTTTCTGTCAATGGTAGTATATCTTGGTGTTCTATACTTTTCGTCAATTGGTTCTCCTTCAATTTCTTTAATAATATGAGGCGTTATAAAATAGCCACGATTAGCTATTGCTGCAACCATATTTGCAAGTTGTATAGGTGTTGCTTCGACTTCACCTTGACCAATTGCGTTAGAGGTCATAAAGGTAGAGCTCCATCTATTTTTACCATACCATTTGTCGTAAAATTTACTGTCAGGAATGCGTCCTTTTCTACCAACAACTAAATCATATCCAAGATAATCACCTAAACCAAAACTTTTAGCATGGTTACTCCATGCGTCCATTCCTGTGGCTGTATTTGGATATTTTTCTACGATACGTCTGTAGACATTTACAAAATAAGCATTACAAGATTCGTAAATCCCTAAATTCATATCAACAGGACTTCTATGACTGTGGCATCCATGTAATTTTCTACCGTTATAATAATAACCCATTCTGCAACTAAATTGTTCGGTTGGGTTAACAACACCTTCTTGCAATCCTATAAGTGCGTTAATAACTTTAAAAGGAGAACCTGGTGCATATTGTGCCTGTAATCCTCTATCAAAAGTTGGATTAGCTATGGAGTCGTTATAAAGTTTTGTAAAGTTTTTTGATCGATCTCTACCGACCAATATATTAGGGTCGTAACTAGGTCCAGACACTAAAGCTAAAATTTCGCCAGTTTTAGGATCTAAGGCAATAATACCTCCTCGTTTATTAGTCATTAATAACTCGCCATAGGCTTGTAAGGTAGCATCAATAGTTATTTTTATGTCTTTACCTGCTTCTGGTAACGTGTCATGGATACCGTCTTGGTAAGGTCCAAGGTTTCTATTAAATCTGTCTTTTTGTATAAATTTAATTCCCTTTTGTCCACGTAAAGTCTTCTCGTAAGAAGCTTCAACACCTTGTTTACCAATTAAGTCTCCAGATTGGTAATAGCTGTCGTTTTGTATATTTCTATTGTTAACTTCTCCAATGTCTCCTAAAACATTGGCTCCAATAGCTGTTTCGTATTTTCTTAAATTTCTTTTTTGAATATAAAACCCTTCGTACTTACGCATTTTTTCTTGTAATACAGCATAATCCTCTTTGGATAAATGCGATACAAATACGTATGGTAATCGTGGCGAATATCTATAAGCTTTATTATATTTTTCAATAAAAGTTTGCTTGTCTATTTTTAGAAGATTGCAAAACTCAATAGTATCTAAAGGTTTAACCTCTCTTGGAATTACCATGACATCGTATGATGGTTGGTTGGATACTAAAAGTTTACCATTTCTGTCATATACAAAACCACGTTTAGGATAGTCAAAAACTTTTCTAATCGCATTATCTTCGTATAAATTTGTAGAGGTTGCTTTGTATACTTGTAAGTAAAATAAGCGTCCAGTAAAAACAAGGCCTACAATTATTACAGAAAGAAGTAGAAATAATTTTCTCATTTAGATTTTGTGCTAAATATAGAAGTTATCAAAATACATAGCGTTATTGTGAATATACTAGAGAATAACGTGTGTTGAAGGACTAAAATTATTTTTGATATGTTAAATATTTCGAATAAAAAATAAGTAAAATGATGAATAAATGTTAGTATCGTTATATACGTTAGTCTTTGACCAAAATCAATGTTATTAAATTTTAAGGCTTGATGCTCGTAAACTGCTCCAAAACTAAACTTTAAAATAGCAGGTCTTATAAAAGCAACTACCAAAGCAGCTGTAGCATTTACACCACCAGAATCCATAAAAATATCAATTATTAGTCCCATTAAAAAACTTATAAATAAAAACAGAATACGATTGTTTTTAACAGGATATAAAACGATAAAAAGGATATAGATGTAAGGGTTTATATAACCTAAAAAGTTTATTTTACTAAATAAAAGTACTTGCAGTAATATAAGAACAACAAATCTTACAGTATGTATAGATAGTAGGTTATTCATTAGATTGAAGTAAATTATTAATTAGTTTTTTATCCTTATTTTCTATCACACTAACATGCTCAAGATTAGTCATGTCATTAAATAATAGTATTTCTACTTCGTAGTAATTTTTGGTAGCATCTAGTTTAAAACCTTCAACTTGACCTACTAAAATTCCTTTAGGAAAAATGGAAGAGCGTCCAGAGGTTATAATAGTATCACCTTTGTTAAGTTTTGTATTTTTTTGAATATCTGATAACTGAATATATCTTGGTGATTTACCATTCCAGCTTAAAGTACCAAACTGATTTGATTTTTTTAACTGACCGCTAATTTTATTAGTCGTGTTTAAAATTGATACTACAGTTGCATATTTACTATTAGTATTACCAATAATACCAATAATACCTTTAGACGAAATTACCCCTAAATCTGGTTTAATACTGTCTTTACTACCTTTATTGATAGTTAAAAAATTGTTTTGTAACGCGTAGCTATTTTTAATAATCCTTGCGGTTGTAAACTTATATTTAGTGTTGTAGGAGGTCGAGTCTATAAAGGTCTCAGACTTTTCCGCTTGATTATTTAATATAGATCGTAAACGTGTATTTTCCTCATGCAGTTTGTCATTTTCTTCCTTTAAATGAAAATAACTACTAACCGAGTTTCCTATATTATAAACACCACCAGTTACATTATTAGCCGAGTTTATAAACTTACTTTTATGATAAGAATGCGATTGTATTGTCAGTCCTACTGAAACGCAAAGCAACAACAAGAAAAACAAAAACGATTTGTTTCTAAGTATAAAATTTACAATTTGTTGCATTCAGTTTCTGTTACTACTTTATCAATACACTTTTGTATTTCGGAATATTTTTAAGTGTGATTCCTGTACCTCTAACAACAGCACGTAAAGGGTCTTCTGCAATATAAACAGGTAAATCTGTTTTTTGCGACAGACGCTTATCTAGACCACGTAACATAGATCCACCACCAGCAAGATAAATACCAGTATTGTATATATCAGCAGCTAACTCTGGAGGAGTTTGAGATAAAGTCTCCATAACAGCATCTTCAATACGTAAAATGGATTTGTCTAAAGCTTTAGCAATCTCTCTATAACTAATTTGTACTTGCTTAGGTTTACCAGTTAAAAGGTCACGTCCTTGAACGCTCATATCCTCTGGCGGAAGGTCTAAATCCTCAGTAGCAGCACCAATTTGTATTTTAATTTTTTCAGCAGTACGCTCTCCAACATATAAGTTATGTTGCGTGCGCATGTAATAAATAATATCGTTAGTAAAAACGTCACCTGCAATTTTTACAGATTTGTCACAAACAATACCTCCTAAAGCAATGACTGCAATTTCAGTAGTACCACCACCTATATCCACAATCATATTCCCTTTTGGTTGCATAATATCTACACCAATACCAATAGCAGCAGCCATAGGCTCATGTATTAAGTAAACTTCTTTACCATTTACACGTTCGGCACTTTCTTTTACCGCACGCATTTCTACCTCAGTAATTCCAGACGGAATACAAATAACCATACGTAAAGCAGGCGTAAATAATTTCTTTTTTAACGCAGGAATATTTTTAATAAACAAACTTATCATTTGCTCAGACGCATCAAAATCTGCAATTACACCATCTTTTAAAGGCCTAATAGTTTTAATGTTTTCATGCGTTTTACCTTGCATCATGTTGGCTTCTTGTCCAACAGCAATGATTTTTCCGCTAATACGGTCACGTGCAACTATGGAAGGTGCATCGACAACGACTTTGTCGTTATGAATAATTAAAGTGTTGGCAGTACCTAAATCTATAGCGATTTCTTCTGTCAGGAAATCAAAAAATCCCATGTGTTATTTGTAATTATAAGGCGTTATTAAAAAGATGCAGTAAAAGTAATAAAAGTATGGTAATATAAGGATTTAATACCTTACAAATTTTATTAATTGTCACACAATTAGAAGATACGATAAAAAACAAGTTATGGACGTTTAACGCTTTCGCGGAAATTGAGCCAAATGGTATAAAAAAAAGCTTCAGTGTTTAAACTGAAGCTTTTAGCTATTTGATATACTTTCGTTTTAAAATAAAACTAATTAATGTTTAAAATGACGTGTACCAGTCATAACCATTGCAATATTATTTTCATTACAATAATCAATGCTTAATTGATCTTTGATAGATCCTCCAGGTTGGATTACACTAGTGATTCCTGCGTTACCAGCTATTTCTACACAATCCGGAAACGGAAAAAACGCATCACTAGCCATGACGCTATCTTTTAAATCAAAGTTAAAAGACATAGCTTTATGTATGGCTTGATTTAAAGCATCTACACGACTAGTTTGACCAGTTCCGCTAGCACATAATTGTCTGTTTTTTACTAAAACAATAGTATTTGATTTTGTGTGCTTACATATTTTTGAGGCAAAAATTAAATCATCAATAGCATCGCTAGAAGGTTTGCTATTTGTTACATAAGTTAAATCTTCAATTTGGTCCGTTTTATTATTTTTATCTTGTACTAAAACTCCGTTTAGACAAGTTCTAACCGTTGTTGGAGCAAAATCAGTGTCTTTTAAAACAAGCAAGATTCTGTTTTTCTTACCTTTTAAAATTGCTTCAGCTTCTGCAGTAAAAGAAGGTGCAATTACAACTTCACAAAATAATTTATGAATCTCTGAAGCACAAGCCTCATCAATTTCAGTATTACTTATTAAAACACCACCAAATGCAGATACTGGATCACCAGCTAATGCATCTAGATACGCATTTAATACTGTGTCACGTTGTGCAAATCCACAAGCATTATTGTGTTTTAAAACTGCAAACGTAGGTTGTTCACCTTTAAATTCTTGAATTAAATTTACTGCAGCATCTACGTCTAAAAGGTTATTGTAACTTAACTCTTTACCATGTAGTTGTGTAAAAAGTGCATCAAAGTTTCCGTAAAAAAATCCTTTTTGGTGTGGGTTTTCTCCGTAACGTAAGACTTTACCGTTTGTTTCACTTAATTTTAAAGCAGGAATAGTTTGGTCTGCATTAAAGTAGTTAAATATTGCAGAGTCGTAATGCGATGACACGTTAAATGCTTTGGCTGCAAATGCTTTTCTGTCAGCTTCAGATAAATCTCCTTTTTTCTCAGTAATTAATTCTAAAAATTCAGCATAATCGTCTACAGAAGATACACAAATGACGTCTGCATAGTTTTTAGCAGCAGCACGAATTAAAGAAATCCCTCCAATATCAATTTTTTCGATAATATCTTGGTTAGAAGCACCAGAAGCTACTGTTTTTTCAAAAGGATATAAATCTACAATTACGACATCTATTTGTGGTATGTCAAAGTCTTTCATTTCTTTAACATCACCATCATGGTTTTGTCTATTTAAAATTCCTCCAAATACTTTAGGGTGTAATGTCTTTACGCGACCACCTAAAATAGAAGGGTATGATGTCACATCCTCTACAGGAACGACGTCAATACCAAGGTTTTTAATAAAAGTTTCGGTTCCACCAGTAGAGTAGATGGTTACCCCTTGTTTATTTAGCTCTTTAACGATAGGTTCTAATCCATCTTTGCTAAATACTGAGATTAATGCAGATTTAATTGTTTTGTTGCTCATTATAGTTGTGTTAATAAGCAAGCAAATTTAGGTAAAAGGAAATTGTTTTAGTTGAAAAACTTGAGTGGTTTTTCAACTAAAACAAGTAGTTATTAACATCTAAAGTATTTCTGAAACTTTACTACAAACAAACTCTAAAAAGCGCTCGTCAGCTTCTGTAAAAGGATCAGGTGTGTTGGAGTCGATGTCTATCTGTCCTATATTTTCTCCATTTACAAAAATAGGAACAACAATTTCTGCTTTAACAGTTATACTACAAGCAATGTAATTATCTTGTGCTGCAACATCAGGTACTACAAAATTTTGATTACTAACTGCGACTTGACCACAAATACCTTTTCCAAAAGGGATAATGGTATGGTCTGTTGGTGCGCCAACGTATGGTCCTAGTTTAAGCTCGTTTTTATCTCCATTTTTAAAATAAAAACCTACCCAATTATAATAGGATACGTTATCATCTAGAAGTTGGCAAATTTGTAATAATTTTTCGTCTCTAGTGTTATTTGTATTGGAAACAATAGTTTCAATCTGAGGTTTTAAAGTTTCGAAAGCCATTTATTTGAAAATTTTGGTAAAAGTATTTAAAAAGACGTAATTTTAACCATTATAAAAACTTAAAATTTATTCTTTTTTATTGAAAGATTTAATTGTAAAATATCGACTAGTAATCAAGTTTATACTTACTTTTTTGTTGGTATACGGATTTTTATCCCTGGCGTATAACTTTTATTTAGACGCCTCAAAAGGTAGTCTGTATTATCCCGATTACATTACTAATTTGGTCGCTAATCAATCTAAAAACTTACTAGAAAATTTTGGATATTCGACACAAGTTATTCCGCATCCAAATGAACCATCGATGAAATTAATACTAGAAGGTAAGTATTTGGCTAGGGTTATAGAGGGTTGCAATGGTATGAGTATAATTATTCTATTTGTTTCTTTTATTGTTGCTTTTTCAGGAAAAATTAAAACAACAGTTTTATATTTATTATCAGGTAGTGTCTTATTGTATGTAGTTAATCTTTTACGCATCGTTATATTGTCTATTGGATTATACCATTATCCTTGGCGTAAGGAAGAGTTGCATACAGTTATTTTTCCTGCTATAATTTATGGAATGGTTTTTTTACTTTGGATGTTTTGGGTTAATCGGTTTTCCAATATCAATAAGTAGATGAAAAAATGGTATAAATATGGTATAGTAGCTTTTTTATTTATCCTTTTGGCATTAATAAGGTGGTTTGAAAACGAGTTGTTTTATGATCCCTATTTATTGTTTTTTCATAACGATTATTTATATATGGATTCTCCAAGACAAGAAGTGTTTAAGTTAGTGGTTAATACCTCGTTTAGATATTTTTTAAATACAATAATTTCGTTACTTATATTATATGCTTTTTTTAAAGAAAAAAGTTTGATAACATTTTCAGGTATAATTTATTTAGTGTCGTTTATAGTCTTGATAATGTGTTATTTGTATTTTGTTTTAGATCCAAAACAAGAAAACTATTATATCTTTTTTAACCTTCGTCGTTTTTTAATACAACCAGTTATTCTTTTATTGTTATTTCCTGCTTTTTATTACAATAAACTACGTCGATAGTTTAATGCTGTAACATTTTAATGTGTTTAAAGTCAAAGCTTTTTGTCGTTAAAATAATCATTTTCTTACATTTGGTCGGTTATAGGTGTCTTTTGGCGATTAAATGGTTTCAGTCTAAGTCTGTAAACCTACTTTTGCTTCAATATCATTTACTTTGCCCGAGTGATGATATATCCCTCAAATTAAAAATCTTAACCTATGAAGAAAACTACTTTGTTTTTCAGTGCGCTTATGTGTGCGATGTTATTTTTGTCTTTTACAGCCCAAGCGCAAGAATCAGATTTTGATAGTGACGGTATTGTTGATCGATTAGATGTCGATGACGATAACGATGGGATTAGAGATACTGTAGAGTGTCCTGCTATTTCTGGAGCTGCTAATGCACAAGGTGATAAAATTTCTTGGGAATTAAACCAATTTAAAGTGTTTACAATTGGAGCTAACACAAATGGTTTAGGTTACCAAGAGTCTGGTTTTCAAAAAGAAGTTTATGATAGAGGTCAGCCTTTAACAGTTTTAAATGGCGCTTCGGATTATTCTTTTACGCAAACTACAGCAGGTACAGCTACAACTACTTTAGGGACATTTGCAAATGGTACGTTAGATTTTGAACATAATTACATTTACAGACCTACACCAATTCACCAATTTAGAACAACTACTTCTGGTGGTTTTACTTCGGGTAGTGGCCCTTCTAATGGTTTATATGTCCACCCAGAGGTAGGTAATCTAACGGGAGATTACTATACTGTAAACGTTAATTTTACTGAACCTGTAGCATCATTTAGTTTTGATTTTGTAGATATATACGATACTAATGCTAATACTGAGGTTATAAACTACGAAGTATATGCAGACGGAAACTTAATAGCTTATTTTAGTAATTCCTACATTGGAGATGACCAATTAGGAAACATTAATTTATATGATGCTAACGGTACTTTTAGAGGATCTGTTTTAGCTGGACAAAATATTGAAAACACTATAGGTTTTGTTACTAGTGACCCTGTTAGTCATGTGGCTATTAGACACATTGTAGTTTCGGGTCAATTAGGAGCGAGCACACATGATCCTCATGGATTAGATAGTTTAGCTTACAGTTTTTTATGTCAACCACAATTTGATATTGATGTTGATAATGATGGTATTCCTGACAATGTTGAAGCACAGACAACAGCTGGATATATAGCTCCAAGTGGAGTTGTAAATACAAGTGGTGCTAATAATGGTATGTATAATAATTATGGTTCTGGATTTACACCTGTTAATACAGATGGGACAGATTTACCAGATTATTTAGATACAGATACTGATAATGACGGAATTTTAGATATTAACGAAAACGGTCAGGCTAGCTCATTATCTAACATTGATACTGATAAAGATGGTTTAGATAATAATTTTGATTTTATAACTGTAGGATACGACTCTAATGACGAAGTGACTACAGGAGATATTCCAAACCTTGTGTCTTCTTTTGGAGATTTTGATAATGATGCAGCAACAGGAGGTGATTTAGATTATAGGGATAATAATACGGCTATTATTGGATCTAATACCATAGATTTTGATGGTGTCGATGATTATTTAGATGCGCCTAATTTTATTAGTAATTGGACAGAAGCTACAATGATGGCTTGGGTTAAAATTGAAGGGAATAATACTGCGTTACCTAACCTATTTAGCATAGTAGGACAAGAAAATATGCGTTTATACATAAGTAATGGTAGAGTACCAGGATTTCTTGTGTATACTCAGGATCAAGTTACTGCATCAGATAATTATCCAGATACAAGTTTTACAGCATTACCTGACCCTTCACTTAATTTAAAAATTGAAAGTGATTTATGGTATCATATTGCAGGTGTTTTTGATGCATCAACAAATTCTGTTAAACTATACGTCAATGGTGAGTTAGTTGGTACTGAAACAGATCCATTATTAAATTCAGAATTACTAACTAAAAATTTTAATGGAACCTCTCATATTTATTCAAGTAGACCTTTTACTGTTGGAAGATACCCAACCAATACTAGTCCAGCAGGTTTTGGACATTTAGATGGTAATATTGATGAGGTTAGAGTCTTTAAAAAAGCGTTAACTGAAGATCAATTACAGAGTATGGTTTATCAAGAAATTGAAAACAACTCTGGAACAATACAAGGAGCAATTATTGAAAAAGATATTATTGATTTTACAACGTCAACACCAATACAATGGGCTGCATTAGAAGCATATTATCCAATGACAAATATTGTTAATGGTTTGGCTTATGACGAATCTAATGCATCACGTCATTTAAAATTAAATAATATCACAACAGTACAAGAGCAAACCGCACCTATGCCTTATCAGTCATCAAGTAATGGAGCTTGGACAAATGAAAGTACTTGGTTGTATGGTGATGTTTGGGATATTGAAAACTTACCAAATAAAGATTGGTCAATAGTTAATATTAAAAACCGAGTGACTACGAATGCGTCACACACACATTTAGGTTTAATTATAGACAATAATAAAACACTTGTTGTTAATGGTGATAATGAAATTAAAAACACTTGGTATTTAGAGCTAAATGGAGTTTTAAATTTGAAAAATGAATCTCAGTTAGTACAAACTAGATTAAGTGAATTAAAGGTTACAAGTTCGGGTAAGATAATAAGACGTCAGCAAGGAACTAATAATGTTTACAGATATAACTATTGGAGCTCTCCTGTAGGCGCACAAAGTACAGTGGCTAATAATACAGACTTCTCTTTAAATATGTTAAGTGATGCTAATGGAGCAATACAGTTTACTACAGGTTATACACCTCCTGTTACTACTCCTGCAACTTTGAGTACGTATTGGTTATATACTTATAAAAACGGATTTAATTATTATCAATGGGCTCCATTGGATGAAAACTCTGGTATTGAACCAGGAGTAGGTTATTCACAAAAAGGAACAGGAGTAGGGACTACTGATTTTGAATATTTTTTCGAAGGAAAACCAAATAATGGAGATATTTTAATTAGTGTAAATGATGCAGGTGGACCTGGATCTGTAGGAGGTATCTCTAAAACACAGTATTTATTGGGTAATCCTTATCCATCTGCTATTGATGCAAATGCTTTTATAGATGATAATGAAGGTTTAATTAATGGAGCAGTCTACCTTTGGGAACAATGGGCTGGTAATAGCCACGTTTTAAATCAATATGAAGGTGGTTATGCTATTTTAAATAAATTAACAGGAGTTAGAGCATATCAATTTGTAGGTTTAGATGGTGCAGATACAGGTGTGCAAAGCGGAACTAAAACTCCAAAACGTTACATTCCAGTTGCTCAGGGTTTTATGGCTGAAATTGTAGGAAGTGGAAATGTAGAATTTAACAATGATCAACGTGTGTTTAAAACGGAAGTTTCTGGTGAATCTCAATTTTTAAGATCTAGCTCAAATACAACGCAAAATAATGATGCTTCAGAAATGCAAATTATGAGATTAGAATTTGAAACATCTAATCATTTAATTAGAGAATTAGTTTTAGGATTTGGGAATAATACTGGAGATGATGTTTTTGATTACGGTTATGACGCTAAAGCAAATGATTTTTTTGCAAATGATTTATTGTCTACTTTAAATAACGAAAAATATGCTATTCAAGCATATTCTACAATTCAATCTGATAAAGAAGTAGCATTAGTTTTAAATAGTGATGCAACTGTAACTTATTCTATTAGAATGACTGAGGTAGAAAATATTGATGATGATCAAGTAATCTATTTATATGATACTTTAGAAGGTGTATATCATGATTTAAGAACAGGAGATTATAACTTTAGTGCGACATCTGGAGAAGATGCTACACGTTTTAAAATTGTATTTAATTCAGGTGAATCTTTATCAAACGAAGACTTTGAAGCTGCTAACGATATTTCAATTTTTGTTAATAATAATCTAAGCCAACTACATATTAAAGGTTTGAGTCAGGATGTAAAAAGCTTAAATTTAATTAATATGCTAGGTCAAAACGTAATGAAAATGACTAACGTAAATGCAAACCAAGTAAGCTCAGGAGTTAAACTTAGTAACTTAAGTACTGGAGTTTACATTGTAGATGTTACTTTAAAAGATGGAAGAACATTATCTAAAAAAGTTACAATTAACTAATTTAGATTTAAATATATAAAAAAGCCTCAACATTTGTTGAGGCTTTTTTTGTATTTTAATAATAGGTTTAGAATGTATTACATCATTCCTGGCATACCTCCACCCATAGGCATTCCGCCTCCAGCGCTTTCTTCTTTAATATCAATTAAAGCACATTCAGTAGTTAAGATCATTCCAGCAACAGAAGCAGCATTTTCTAATGCAATTCTTGTTACTTTTTTAGGATCTATAATACCAGCTTTAAGCATGTCTACGTAAGTTTCTGTCTTCGCATCGTATCCAAAGTCTTTTTTACCTTCCATAACCTTAGATACAACAACGCTACCTTCTCCACCAGCATTTTCAACTATAGTGCGTAAAGGCGCTTCAATAGCACGCGCTACAATTTGTATTCCTGTAGTTTCGTCTAAGTTTTCAGTAGTAATCTTTTCTAGAACAGATTTTGCTCTAACTAAAGCAACACCACCTCCAGCAACAATACCTTCTTCTACAGCAGCACGAGTTGCGTGTAAAGCATCATCTACACGGTCTTTTTTCTCTTTCATTTCAACTTCACTAGCTGCACCAACATAAAGTACTGCTACACCACCTGCTAACTTAGCTAGACGTTCTTGTAGTTTCTCTTTATCGTAGTCACTAGTCGTTGTTTCTATCTGAGCTTTAATTTGATTAACTCTGTTTTTAATTAAGCTTTTGTCTCCAGCTCCATTAACAACAGTTGTGTTGTCTTTGTCAATTGTAACACGTTCTGCAGTACCTAACATTTCTAAAGTAGTATTTTCAAGAGTAAAACCTCTCTCTTCAGATACCACTGTTCCACCTGTTAAAATAGCAATATCTTCTAACATTGCTTTTCTGCGGTCTCCAAACCCTGGAGCTTTAACTGCAGCAATTTTAAGAGATCCACGTAATTTATTAACTACTAAAGTCGCTAAAGCTTCTCCATCAACATCTTCTGCAATAATTAATAAAGGTTTACCTGATTGAGCAACTGGCTCTAATACTGGTAATAAATCCTTCATTGTAGATACTTTTTTATCGTATAATAAAATGTATGGATTTTCTAAATCAGTAATCATTTTGTCACTGTTAGTCACAAAATAAGGAGATAGATAACCTCTGTCAAACTGCATACCTTCTACAATATCGACGTACGTTTCCGTTCCTTTAGCTTCTTCTACAGTGATAACACCTTCTTTTCCAACTTTGCCAAATGCTTTAGCAATTAAATCTCCAATAACATCATCGTTATTTGCAGATATAGAGGCAACTTGTTTTATTTTTTCAGAAGAGTTTCCTACTTCTTTAGATTGTTTACCTAAATCAGTTACTATAGCTTCTACTGCTTTGTCAATTCCACGTTTTAAATCCATTGGATTGGCACCTGCAGCAACGTTTTTTAAACCTTCTTTTACTATAGCTTGTGCTAATACAGTTGCGGTAGTTGTTCCGTCTCCTGCTAAATCATTAGTTTTTGAAGCTACTTCTTTTACCATTTGAGCTCCCATGTTTTCTAATGGGTCCTCTAATTCTATTTCTTTAGCAACACTTACTCCATCTTTAGTAACGACAGGAGCACCAAAAGATCGGCTAATAATAACGTTTCTTCCTTTTGGTCCTAAAGTAACTTTTACTGCATTTGCTAATGCATCTACACCACGTTTTAATCCATCACGTGCTTCTACATCAAATTTTATGTCTTTTGCCATTTTTATTTTATTTTACTTACAGTTTGAAGAATTATCTATGAACTATAAGATTGATTAATTGTAATAATTTTGTTTTGAAAACTTTTTAGAACGCTTTGTCCTAAATTGTAAGCCATATTAGATAATAGCCATAATGTCTTCTTCACGCATCATTAAATACTCTTTTCCGTCTAATTTGATTTCAGATCCTGAATATTTTCCATAAAGTACTGTATCTCCAACTTTAACCGTTAAAGGTTCGTCTTTTTTACCGTTTCCAATAGCAACGATAGTTCCTTTATGTTGTTTTTCTTGAGCTGTGTCTGGTATGTATAAACCAGAAGCTGTTTGTGTTTCCGCAGGAAGTGCTTCAACTAGCACACGGTCTGCAAGTGGTTTAATGTTTAATTTACTCATAATATATATGTTTAATTAATTAGAATATTTGTGCTTAATAATAAGCTAAAAATGTGCCAATAGAAGACAACTGACAAACTTGCAGAAACAAAAAATGCCAACTGATTAAGTTGGCATTTTAAAGTATATTTTTGAAAAAGGATTATTCTCCAGCTTCAGGTGTAATTTCTTTTGTTGCTTCGTCTGCAGTTGGAGCAGGAGTAGTAGGTGTTGGTAATTCTATATTGTCACTTTCTAAAATTTTAGATTCTCCAGCAGTTCCATTTCTATCAATACCTAAGCTAGAAGCTAAGATTAATGCTAATAAGATAGTTGCTAATGTCCAAGTACTTTTGTCTAAAAAGTCTGTTGTTTTTTTGACACCACCTAATTGTTGTGTTCCACCACCTCCAAAAGAAGAAGATAATCCTCCACCTTTAGGGTTTTGTACCATTATTACGACTACTAGTAGAAATGCTACTATCACGATTAGGACTAAAAAGATTGCAAATGTGCTCATTATAATATGTTATTTATTCTTGTAATTTTTCTATTGCTTTAATTTGGTCTGCAAAGAAACCACTTTTTTCTGGATATTTCAAACTTAAAATTTTATAAGATTGAATCGCTTTTTTATAGTTTTTTTGTTCCACATAAATACGTGCTAAAGTTTCGGTCATTAATGACTCTGGTTGAATCATTTGTTCTTTAGCTATATTGTGGTTTGTAATGTTTGATTTTTTTGCTTCTAACTTTGGGTTTTTAGTAATAAACTTATCAATTAACTCAAACTTTTTAGCACGCTCAATTTCATTTATATCATTACTCTTTTCTGTTTCAGCGGTAGCATTAGTTGTTTTTTTATCAACTGTTTCTCTTTCAATGGGCTTGTATTGCGCTAAATTTAACCATTCGTTAAAACTATGTGTTTCTGATTTTTCAAATTGTAGAGGCGTTCCTATTTTAAGGATAGCTTCTGCTTTTTCAGTATCGTTATTAGTTTTGACGGTATCTAAATTGCTCTCTTCAAAATTATTGTTTTCAGTTTTTGGCTGAAATAATTCTGGATTTATAGTATGTCTAGCGTCTTCAATATGTTGATTAAGCGCAGCGTCATGGCTTGTTATATTGCTTGCAGAAATATCTTCTGTAACGACTTCTATGCTATTAATGTAGTCTAAATTGTGTTTTATGTATTCTGAAACTTCATTTTGATTAAAAGTCTCAGAGGTAATAAAGTCAAATAAAATACTTCGGTCTGTGGTGTAAGCAGCTGTAGTTTTTAACGCTTGATTGTATTTAAAACTTTCTTTGTTTTTTAAACCTTTAAGGTAAATGGCTCTAGCCGATTGAAAATACGGAAACTCTTTAATAATACTATCAAGCAGGTCTGTTTGATCCGTGTTTATTAGCTGAGGCTGTTGAAGTATTTTGGATAATTCTTGGCTAGTCATTTGTTTACCAATTAGCAAGTGATGCGTTAAATATATCTTGTGTTAGACGTTCAAAAATTTCTTCAAAAGCAGTGGTTTTGATTGCGCCTGACAATAGCTCGCTACCTGTATAATCATAGTAAAAAGAGAATTTTTTTTCAAAATCGTTTTCGTCATCTTTTTTATTATAATATCTAACATTTACACCAATAGTTAATCTGTTTTGTGCTGCGGTACTGTTTGCTGTTGCAGTAGTTGGAGAAATACGATATTCTGTAATTTCGCCTTCGTACACTAAATCTCCATTTGAGTTAACTAGGCTTAAACTGGTTTGATTTAGTATTAAGTCTTGTAAAGCTATGGTAAAATCTCTTTCTAATCCTGGCTCTACCAAAGGTGCGTTATTTTGAAAATAATTAACCTGAAACGTTTTAGCATCTCCTAGGTCTTGTACACCTGTAAATGAATATGCACCACAACCAAAAACGGTTGCAATAATGGTTAGTAATAAAATATATTTAAGTGGTTTCATGTAATTATTGTTTTGCTTTAAAACGTTAGATTATAAATCAAATTGTTTGATTTTACGATAAAGTGTACGTTCGCTAATACCTAACTCTTCTGCAGCCAGTTTGCGTTTTCCGTTATGACGCTCTAAAGATTTTTTTATTAATTCTAGTTCTTTATCATGCAATGACAAGGTTTCTTCCTCTTCAATTTCTTCTGCAAAGTGGTATTTATCTTGAGCAGTATCTATTGGATTGGAATTAGAAATTCCAGAATTTTGTGCTATAGATAATACTTCCATGTCTTCTACATGCTCATCAAACTCGGCTTCACTTTCATTTTCGCCATAAATTTTCTGAATTAATGTTTCATTGTTTTTCTGAACATCTTTTGCATTACCTGTTTTCATTAATTCCATGGTCAGCTTTTTTAAGTCGTTTAAATCGGCTTTCATGTCAAATAATACTTTGTATAGTATCTCACGCTCGCTACTAAAATCACCTTCGGACTTGGCATTATTAATAACTGCTGGAAGATTATTTCCGCTTGGTAAATAACTATCTAAAACTTGTGCTGTAATGGTCCTGTTTTGTTCTAAAACAGAAACTTGTTCTGCAACATTACGCAGTTGTCTTATATTTCCGCTCCAGCGATATTTTAATAATAAATTTATGGCATCATCCGATAACTTGATGGTTGGCATTTTATATTTTAATGCAAAATCACTAGCAAATTTGCGGAATAATATGTGGATGTCTTCTTGTCGCTCTCGTAAAGGCGGAAGATTGATGTCTACTGTACTTAAACGGTAAAATAGGTCTTCTCTAAATTTTTCTTTTTTAATAGCATCAAACATATTTACGTTTGTTGCTGCAACAATCCTTACATTGGTTTTTTGTACTTTACTGGATCCAACTTTTATAAACTCACCATTTTCTAAAACACGTAAAAGACGGACTTGTGTAGTTAAGGGTAACTCTCCGACTTCATCTAAAAAAATGGTTCCTCCATCTGCAACTTCAAAATAGCCACTTCTAGTAGCAGTAGCACCTGTAAAGGCACCTTTTTCATGACCAAAAAGCTCGCTATCTATTGTTCCTTCTGGAATTGCACCACAGTTAACTGCAATATATTTACCGTGTTTACGATGCGATAATTGATGGATTATTTTTGGAATACTCTCTTTTCCAACACCACTTTCTCCTGTTACTAAAACAGAAATATCTGTTGGAGCGACTTGAATTGCTTTTTCTATAGCGCGATTTAATGTCGGGCTATTTCCAATAATTCCGAAACGTTGTTTTATTGATTGTATAGATTCCATTTTAACTTTTTAGTTAGTGTAATTAAAATTTTCTTCTTGTACTAAGCTTATGCCATCTAAAGAAAACACACCTGTTCTACTTGTAATTCGGTTTGCGGTATTGTAAGTCATCATAAATGTAACTGTGTTTCCTTCTGCTGTAACAGAATTCCAGTTATTTGTACTATGAAACTGAACTATGATTGGTCCAGCCTCTTCAGTATAATCATCATCCAAAATAGATAACCAATATTGATCACTAAATCCTGCTTTTAAAGGATTGGTAAAGTTGTCGTAACCATAGGTTGTGTTGTTATCATTTTCTCCAGAAGAAATTACAGATATGCAGTTTCCGTTAGCATTATAAGTTAAAATTTCTTGCTGGATGCTAAAACCGTCTTCAAACGATATTTTTTCAATTAATCTACCTGAAGCATCTTTTTTGTATTGGGTCTCCACTGGATTTCCTGCCTCTGTTTTAGTTATAGTATTTCCTGATGTTGTAAAGTTATAGGTGTAATCTTCTGTGTCGTCTTCAAAGTCATCATATGCAATTTGAGAAATATTGTCTGAAGAATAGCTAATATTAGTTTGATTGATTTGAGTAGATCCTTCAAAGTTTTTAACTGTAATAATTTTTCCAGAAGCATCTCTAGTAAGCGTTCCGCTGGCTACTATAGGAAAACCAAAAGCAACAGTTTCGACATCTAAATCTGAGACCTTATTGTTGTCATTAAAAGTAAAATCTGTATTTATGGTTATTGGTCCTAAAAAAGGGACTTCTGTATCAACATCCCAAGTGTAACTTGATAATTGTAAATCATCACTACCTGTTCCTTCTGTTGGGTCAGGCTCGCCTGTAATTGTGTCGTCTGCAGCAAAGCCTTCTAAAGGTTCGTTTTGACAAGAGGTTATAAAGCTAAGTGTTACTAGTAGTATAATTATTTTTTTCATGATATGTTATAATAAGGTCAATACGATTAATTGTTTGCGCTGTTTACGGCTTTACCAATAAGTGTAGCTTTAGTACAATCTGTTACAGTTACGTTTACTAAATCTCCAATTTTATAATGTTCTTTTGGAAAAACAACAACAATGTTTTGTTGTGTGCGACCAGACCATTCTTGGTTTGATTTTTTTGATTCTCTTTCTACTAAAACTTCAACTGTTGTGTTTAAAAACTGTCTAGTTCTATATTCACTATGTATTAATTGTAGTGCTATGATTTCTCTTAGACGTCTACTTTTTGTTTCTTCAGGTATATCGTCTTCAAATTTACGTTCCGCTAAAGTCCCAGGACGCTCAGAGTAGGTAAACATGTATCCAAAGTTATATTTTACATATTCCATTAGGCTTAATGTGTCTTGATGGTCCTGTTCAGTTTCGGTTGGAAAACCTGAAATCATATCTTGACTAATCGCACAATTTGGAATTATTCTTTTAATATTATCTATTAAGGTAAAATATTCTTCTCGTGTATGTAAGCGATTCATTGCTTTTAATATGCGATTACTTCCGCTTTGTACAGGTAAATGTATGTGATTACATATATTATCGTATTTAGCCATGGTTTCAATAACCTCAAGATGCATATCTTGTGGATTAGACGTGCTAAATCTAATACGCATAGTAGGTTGTGCTTTGGCGCATAACTCTAATAGCTTAGCAAAATCTGTAGCAGTCGCTTTTTCAAAATCTGTGGCTTTTTCAAAATCTTTTTTCATTCCGCCTCCATACCAAAGGTAGCTATCTACATTTTGTCCTAGTAATGTAATTTCTTTATAGCCTTTGTTCCAAAGATCATTTACTTCTTCAATAATACTTTGTGGATCACGACTGCGCTCTCTTCCTCTTGTAAAAGGGACAACGCAAAACGTACACATATTATCACAACCTCTAGTTATTGATACGTAAGCGGTAACACCATTACTGTTTAATCTTACAGGACTAATGTCTCCATAGGTTTCTTCTTTAGACAGTATTACATTTATCGCATCGCGACCTTCATCTACTTCGGCTATTAAATTAGGTAGGTCTTTATAGGCATCAGGTCCTACAACTAAATCAACTATCTTTTCTTCTTCTAAAAACTTACTTTTTAAACGTTCTGCCATACAGCCTAACACACCCACTTTCATTTTAGGGTTGATGTCTCTTTTTATAGCATTATACTTTTGTAAACGTTTACGTACTGTTTGTTCTGCTTTATCACGTATAGAGCAGGTGTTAACCAATACTAAGTCTGCTTCTTCTAAAACTTGTGTCGTATTAAATCCTTCGTTTTGAAGGATAGAAGCGACAATCTCACTATCACTAAAATTCATAGAGCAGCCATAACTTTCTATAAAAAGTTTTTTACTATTCTCTTTTTTTTCAGGGATAACTAATGTCTCTCCTTGTTTGTTTTCGTCTATTGTCTTTTCCATAAATATATTGAAATCACTCATCTCCAATAAGCACGCAAAGATAGGATTATTTTAAAATTATGACAATCTGACAGACCTTTAATTTTAGCTAAAAGTTATAAAATTAGGATGATAAATTTTTTTTGATATACCTTTGCACTCACAAAAATCGAAGAATGGCGAAGAATTTAGTAATAGTAGAGTCACCAGCAAAAGCAAAAACAATAGAGAAATTTTTAGGAAAAGACTTTAAAGTCGAATCCAGTTTTGGGCATATTGCTGACTTACCATCTAAGGAATTAGGAGTAGATGTAGACGGAGATTTTGATCCAAAATATGAAGTGTCTTCAGATAAAAAGTCGCTAGTTAAAAAATTAAAAGATTTAGCTAAAAAAGCCGAAATGGTTTGGCTAGCTAGTGATGAGGATAGGGAAGGAGAGGCTATTGCATGGCATTTAGCCGAGTCTTTAAACCTAGATAAAGATAAAACAAAACGAATCGTTTTTCATGAGATTACAAAAACTGCAATACAAAAAGCGGTTGAAAATCCAAGACAAATAGATTACGATTTAGTAGATGCACAGCAAGCACGTCGTGTATTAGATAGAATTGTAGGTTACGAGCTATCTCCAGTTTTATGGCGTAAAGTAAAAGGAGGGTTGTCTGCAGGTCGTGTACAATCAGTATCTGTTAGATTAATTGTTGAGCGTGAACGCGAAATACAAGATTTTACACCAGAAGCATCTTACAGGATTGATGCCGAGTTTTCAAACGAAGCAGGTCAATCTTTTAAAGCTAAACTACCAAAAACGTTTGGTACTAAAAAAGAAGCATTTGACTTTTTAGAAAGTAATGCAGCTGCTAAGTTTAAGGTCGCTGACTTAACTAAAAAGCCAGCAAAAAAATCTCCAGCAGCACCATTTACAACGTCAACCTTACAGCAAGAAGCATCTCGTAAATTATATTTTTCTGTAAGTAAGACTATGACAATGGCTCAGCGTTTATACGAAGCTGGTTTGATTACTTATATGAGAACAGATAGTGTAAACTTATCTGACGAAGCTAGAAAAGGTGCAGAAAAAGAAATAATTGAAGCTTACGGTAAAGAATACGCTAAAGAACGCAACTTTAAAGGTAAATCCAAAGGAGCTCAAGAAGCTCACGAAGCGATTAGACCAACCGACTTTAAAACGCATAGTGTAGATATTGATTATGATCAGGCTAGATTATACGATTTAATTTGGAAACGTGCTATTGCATCACAAATGAGTGAAGCACAATTAGAACGCACAAATGTTAAAATTGAAGCAGATACACATGACCAAACCTTTACAGCAAATGGAGAGGTAATTAAATTTGAAGGGTTTTTAAAAGTATATTTAGAAGGTACTGATGATGAAGATTTAGAGCAAGAAGGTATGCTTCCAGCAATGAAAACTAATGAGACGCTTTTAAATAAATACATATCAGCTACTGAGCGTTATAGTCGTGCACCATATAGATATACTGAGGCTTCTTTGGTTAAGAAGTTGGAAGAGTTAGGTATTGGACGACCATCTACATATGCACCAACCATTTCTACTATTCAAAACAGGAATTATGTAGAAAAAGGAGCAATTGATGGTGTTGAGCGTGAGTACACACAATTAATGGTGGAAGAAGGTAGTGTAAAGGATAATACGTTAACAGAAAAAGTAGGTTCAGATAAAGGAAAGCTTGTGCCAACAGATATTGGTATGATTGTTACAGACTTTTTAGTAAATCATTTTGAAAGTATTTTAGACTATAATTTTACTGCAAAAGTAGAAAGTCAATTTGATGATATAGCCGAAGGGAAGGAAGACTGGAAAAAAATGATGAAAACCTTCTATAAGAAATTTCACCCAGTTGTCGTTGATGTACAAGAAAATGCAGATAGAGAATCCGGAGAGCGTATCTTAGGTAAAGACCCTAAAACAGGTAAGCAAGTAAGCGTACGTTTAGGTAAGTTTGGTCCAATGGTACAAATGGGAACTGTAGACGACGAAGAAAAGCCAACCTTTGCTAGTTTAAGTCCAGATCAACAATTAGGTAGTATAACCTATGAAGAAGCAATGGATTTATTTAAATTGCCAAGAACTTTAGGTAAGTATGAAGATGAAACCGTAGAAGTAAATAATGGTCGTTTTGGTCCTTATGTAAAATATGGTGATAAATTTGTATCCTTAGCTCCTGGTCAAGATCCATTAAATATAGAGATTGAAGATGCAATAGAACTTATTAAAGAAAAAGAAATTGCAGACGCTCCTGTGTATAATTATAAAGGACACGGAGTCACAAAAGGAAAAGGACGTTTTGGACCTTTCATTAAATGGAATGGTTTATTTATAAATGTCAATAAAAAATACGATTGGGATAACTTAACTAATGAAGAAATTGAAGAATTAGTTGATGCTAAAATTCAAAAAGAAATAGATAAAGTTGTTCATAATTGGGAAGATGAAGGCATACGTGTAGAAAAAGCACGTTGGGGAAGACATAATATTTTAAAAGGAAAAATTAAAATAGAGCTTCCTAAGACGGTAGACGCTGCAGCTTTAACTTTGGATGAGGTTAAAGATATGATTGAAAAGAAAGCGCCTAAAAAGAAAGCAGCAGCTAAGAAGAAAGCGCCAGCAAAGAAAAAAACAACTACTAAGAAAAAAACAACAGCTAAAAAGAAATAGTATTATATAATGAATTTTAATTTTCTTACTCCAGTCCCAGATACTGTTTTAGCGCATAATCAATTATTATCGCCTTTAAGTTTAGGTCAAAAAATTAAAATTCATTCTGAGCAGCATGGACTGCCAGATCTTAATAACGTTAAAATTGCAATTGTAGGTGTTCTTGAAAATCGAAACGATGTTAATTACATTGGAGAAGATTTTAATTTGAATGAAATAAGAAAATCATTCTACACTTTATACCCTGGAAGTTGGAGTTCGTCGATTGCGGATATTGGTGATATTCAAAAAGGAGACACTGTTGACGATACTTATTTTGCCTTAAAAGAAACATTAATTACTTTAATAGAAAATAAGATTATCCCAGTAATAATAGGAGGTAGTCAAGATTTGTCCTACGTAAACTATCGTGCTTATGATAGTTTAATGCCAATGGTTAACATTGTAAATGTGGATAAATCTTTTGATTTAGGAGATTCTTCTAAACCAATAAAAAATACTAGCTTCGTCGGGAAAATTATTTTAGACGAGCCTTATAATCTTTTTAATTACGCCATTATAGGTTATCAAACTTACTTTAATAGTCAAGAAGAGATAGATTTAATGGAGCGTTTATATTTTGAACCTTATCGCTTAGGAGAAATATCTAATGATCTTACATTAGTAGAGCCAGTAATGCGTGATGCTAATATAGTTACGGTTGACTTAGGAGCCTTAAAAGCATCTGAGGTAAGTCAAAAACAAAAAGTATCGCCAAACGGTTTGGATGGAAAAGAAATTTGCACAGTAGCAAGATATGCAGGAATCAGCAATAAAGTATCTTCATTTGGTATTTACGAGTATAAACCATCTCAAGATGATGACATTACATCCATGCTAATATCTCAAATGATATGGTATTTTATAGAAGGTGTAAATTGCAGAGTTAAAGATGATGATTTTTCTAATGGTGATAATCATCAAAAATTCATTACTTTAGCGGAGTCTCACGAATTAATTTTTTATAAGAGCACAAAAACAGGACGCTGGTGGATAGAAATACCATTTTTAGCAAATGTTAATAATAAATTAAAAAAACACACGTTATTACCATGCACGCATCAAGACTATCTAGATGCTTGTAATGACAAAATACCAGAGCGTTGGTATAAGGCATTTCATAAAAATAGCGTGTAATCGATATAGACGAACAGATAAACGACAATTAATATCGTTTAAATGTTAAATTTTTACGATGAAATGTATTTTTTTTTGTCGAAAAAGTTGTTTTTTAAAAAATATATAAATATGTTTACGCTCTTAAAAAATTTAAGAGTATAAAATTAACCTCGAGTTTTAAATGAATATGAAGAAGTTTGTATTATTAACAGCGGTTTTCGCACTATTAGTAAGTTGTGGATCAAAAGATAAGGGTCAGCTTGTTGGTGTCAAAGGTAAAAAATGGCACCCAGAAAAACCTTACGGTATGACATTAGTTCCTGGTGGAGCTTTTATTATGGGTAAAGCAGATGATGATTTAGCCGGAATCCAAGACGCACCTGCAAAAACAGTAACTGTAGCATCATTTTACATGGATGAGACAGAAATAACTAATAGTGAGTATCGTCAATTCGTAGAATGGGTAAGAGATTCTACAATCCGTACTAAATTAGCAATATTAGCTGATGAGGTTGGAATGACTCAAGCTGATGGTGGTATTGGAGAATTTGCTTTTAAAGATGCAGATACAACCAATTCTTCAGCTTACGAAAAATACATGCTAGATAACTATAGTGGTCTAGGAGAAACTGGTTATGAAGGTAGAAAACTAAATCACGATGTTGATTTAATTTTTGATACCGCAGACTATCCAGATGAGTATTACGTAGAGGTTATGGATACAATGTATTTACCATTAGAAGAATCTTACAACGGTCAACGTACTTGGGATGTAACTAAATTTAAGTTCCAGTATACTTATATGGACATAGCCAAAGCTGCAAAAAATAAAAACTTACGTCGTAAAGATGTAATCGTTAGAGAAGAGGTTGAAATCTATCCAGATACTACATCTTGGATTAGAGATTTTGCATATTCTTATAACGAGCCTATGCACAATGATTACTTCTGGCATGATGCTTACAGTGATTATCCTGTAGTAGGTGTGTCTTGGCAACAAGCTAAAGCATTTTGTGAGTGGAGAACAAAACACCATAATGATGCAAGAAGAGAAAGAAAAATGCATAACGTAGCACGTTACAGATTACCGTCAGAAGCTCAATGGGAGTATGCTGCAAGAGGTGGTCTTCAAGCTGCAACTTTTCCTTGGGGAGGACCTTATGCTAAAAATGATAGAGGATGTTTCATGGCTAACTTTAAGCCATTACGTGGTGATTACGCAGCAGATCAATCTTTATATACTGTAGAAGCTGATGCTTATGAGCCAAATGACTTTAACTTATATAATATGGCTGGAAACGTTTCGGAATGGGTAGACTCATCTTACGATCCTTCTTCATATGAATATGCTTCAACAATAAACCCAAGTGTAAATGATGCTAATAACAAACGTAAAGTTGTTCGTGGTGGTTCTTGGAAAGATGTTGCATATTACCTGCAAGTAAGTTCAAGAGATTATGAATATGCAGATTCTGCAAGAAGTTATATTGGTTTCAGAACTGTGCAAGATTACATGGGAACAGACGTAACTGCTAACGCAAGACAATAATTAAACTAAACAACTAAATACTTAACAACTAAAACTTAACAACTAAAAAAACTTAGAAATTATGGCACAAAAGAAATTATCAACAATGAATATGGTTTATGGTATTGGAGCAGCAATTGTAATTATTGGAGCTTTATTTAAAATACAACACTGGCCTTATGGATCTCTTATTTTAACAATAGGAATGATTGTTGAAGCAATCGTATTTACTTTATCTGCTTTTGAAAAGCAAGGTGGTGAATTGGATTGGGCATTAGTATACCCAGAATTAGCAGGTGGACAAGCAACAACTAAAAAAGCTGCTAAAGAAGAGCCAAAAGATGCTGAAGGATTATTATCTAAAAAATTAGACAACTTATTAAGAGAAGCTAAAATTGATGGTGAATTAATGAGTAGCTTAGGTGCAAGCATCAAAAACTTTGAAGGTGCTGCAAAAGGAATTTCTCCAACAGTAGATTCTATGGCTGCAACTAAAAAGTATGGTGAAGAAATGTCATTAGCTGCTGCACAAATGGAGTCTTTAAACAGTCTTTATAAAGTGCAAATGGAAAGTGCAAGTCGTCAAGCTTCAATCAATGAAGAAGCTGTTGAAAATGCAACTAAATTAAAAGAGCAAATGCAATCTTTAGCATCTAACTTATCTTCTTTAAACGGAGTATATGGTGGTATGTTATCTGCAATGAACAAAAACTAATTAGTGATTAATATCAACTAATATTAATAAATAATAAACTAATTAGAAATGGCAGGAGGAAAACAGTCCGCAAGACAAAAGATGATTAACTTGATGTACTTAGTATTTATTGCAATGATTGCAATGACTATGTCAAAAGAAGTGCTATCTGCATTCGGGTTAATGGATAAGAAATTTGATAGAGCTAATGAGTTAGCTATCGCATCAAATAATGGTATTTTAACGCAGTTAAAAACACAAGCTGAAGAAAAGCCTGATGAATTTGATTCAGCAAATAAATTAGCTAACCAAATTAGTGCAATATCTGACGATTTTTATAAATTCTTAGGAACTGTAAAAACTAATGATATTGTTAAAAATGGTGGTTATGAGTTAGAAGCAAATGGTGATTTACCTTACGAAGAAATGGATAAAGGTGATAAACTTGATGAGCTTTGGTTTACTGGAGACAGATTAACAAAAAGAGGACAAGAGGTTTTAGACAGAATAGAGAAGTATAAGGCAGATATCAAAGCTGTATTACCTAAAGAAGGTAAATGGCAGCCTGTAGTTCAAAGTTTTGAAGATCGTTTTAGTACTGCACCTGTTAAAGATAATGATGGTGTTGAGAAAAAATGGTTAGATTACCACTTCCAAGGTTTTCCAGCTATTGCATCTTACACTAAGTTAACTGCAATGCAAAATGATGTTAAAGCTACTGAGACTAATATCTACAACGGATTTTTAGGAAACTTAGTTAGTAACGCTACGTCTTTAAAAAATTATACAGCTATTGTTTTAGCTGATAAATCTGCGTTTTTTGCTGGAGAGAAATTTCAAGGAAAAGTAGTATTAGGTAAATATGCAAACGTTGCACCAACTAAAATGAGTGTAGCAGGTAAAGAAGTTGATTTGTCTAAAGCAATCGATTCAACTGGAGCAGCAACATTAGATTTTAATGTTGGTAACGTTGGAGAGCATGATATTGACGGTAAATTTACTTTCGTAGAAGATGGTAAAGAACTAGAAATTCCTATTATTGGAAACTACGTTGTAGTACCAAGACCAAATTCAGCAACTATATCAGCTGATAAAATGAATGTGGTTTATAGAGGTGTTTCTAATCCAATGACTATTTCTTTTGCAGGTGTACCTGATAATAAAGTTAATGCTACTGGAGCAGGATTATCTAAAGCTAGTGGTATTGGAAAATACTCAATGAATCCAGGAACAGGTAAAGAAGTTACTATTAACGTAACAGCTAAATTAGATGATGGTTCAAATGCTTCAGATAGAGCGGTCTTTAGAATTAAAGATATTCCAAAACCTACTGGAACTATTGCAGGTCAGTCTGAAGGTGGTTTACCAAGAAATAACATTGAAATTGGTACAATTAAAGCAGAATTAACTGACTTTGATTTTGATTTACCTTTATCAGTAACGTCATTTAAATTCAAAGTACCTGGTCAAGCTACTGTTAATGTTAACGGTAATAAACTTAATGGAACTGCTAAAGCTGCATTAAGAAAAGCAAGAAGAGGTGACGCAGTACAAATATTTGATATTAAGTCTAAAGCAAATTCTAGCGTTAGAATTAAGCCAGCAAGTCCAATAGCAATTGAATTAGCTAACTAATCAAACTATTTGATTAATTAAAAATTATAAAAACAATTTTCAGATGAATTACAAATCTTTATTAGCAGTCGTATTTGGTGTAGCATTTACCGCACAAATCAATGCGCAATCTAATATTCTTAATGCTAAATCTCCAAAAGAGATTGGTGTTAGAACAGATGAACAAAAAGCGTTAGATAACGATAAGCCTCTAGAATACGGTTATGTTGATGATAGAGATGTTATGTTTGCTAAAATGACTTGGGAGAAAGTTGTATTAGATGAACGTGTAAACTTCCCATTATACTACCCAGTAGATACAAATAACATTGGAAGTGATAGACGTTCTTTATTTGATGTGCTTACAAAAGCTATTGACGAAGGTCAAATCGAAAATGTATACAACGATTCTTATTTTACAGGAAAACGTACTAAAAAAGAGTTAGCTCAAATTAGAACAGCTGTAGATACTATGGACATTGGATACGATCAGTTAAATGCTGATGGTTATGTTGATCCAGAGTATATTACTACAACTACTATTTCATCTTATGATGTTTCTGCTTACTTAATTAAAGGTATGTGGTATTTTGATAAGCGTCAAGGAGAATTAAAATATAGACTTTTAGGTATAGCACCAGCTGCACCAGATGTTAACTATGTTAATTCTAATGACGAAGCTAATAAAGAACCTATTCCTTTATTCTGGATTTTTTATCCAGATGCAAGAGACATTTTACATGAAGCTAAAGCATTTAATGCTAAAAACAGTGCAATGCCTTTCTCTTTTGATCATATTTTAAACGCACGTCGTTTTAGTGGTATCATATTTAAAGAAGAGAATGTTTTTGGAGACCGTAAGGTTGAAGAATATATTGCTGAAAATTCATTAATGCAATTATTAGAGTCTGAAAGAATAAAAGAAAAAATCAGAAACTTTGAGTTAGACATGTGGTCTTACTAATAGCAGTTTGATTTAATTATATAAAAACGTTCACTGAAAAGTGAACGTTTTTTTTTGTTTTTACAAGTTTCTATTTTATTCATTCAGATATTCTATTTTTGCATTATGAAAGTAGATTATATAATTGTAGGATGTGGACTTGCTGGTATTTCGTTTTGCGAAAAGCTTAAAGCAAATAATAAATCGTTTGTAGTTTTTGAAGATAGCTCTCAGCAATCATCCATTGTTGCAGGTGGATTATATAATCCTGTAACTTTAAAAAGATTTACTCCTGTTTGGAAAAGTGAAGAGCAATTAAAAACAGCCTTACCTGTTTATAATCAACTAGAAAAAGATTTTGGTGTTGACTTAGATTATAAGGTTCCAGTCAGACGACGTTTTACGTCTTTAGAGGAGCAAAATAATTGGTTTGAAGCATCTGATAAAGTCGGTTTAAAACCTTTTATAAATACTACACTTATAGATAATGTAAATCCAAATGTAGACGCACAGTTTAAGCTTGGAGAGGTTTTGAGTACTGGAAGATTAGACACTAAACTTTTAGTTCAAAATTATAAATCTGATTTATTATCTAAAGGTTACTTGATTAGTCAGTCATTTAATCATAATAGTTTAGTTTGTAAAGACAATCAAGTCGTATATAATGATATTGAGGCTAAACACATTGTTTTTGCGGAAGGTTTTGGAATTAAGCAAAACCCATTTTTTAAAGCATTACCATTAGGTGGTACAAAAGGGCAGTTGTTAACTATACATGCACCAGAATTAAAATTGGATTATGTACTTAAATCCAGTGTGTTTGTAATACCATTAGGTAATGATACTTATCGTGTTGGGTCTACATACGAACAAAAAGATAAGACCAACACAATTACAACAGAGGCTAGAGATATGCTTTTAGATAAGCTTAAAACCTTTGTAAAGTGTGATTTTAAAGTGTTGACTCAAGTAGCAGGTGTTAGACCAACAGTTAAGGATAGAAAACCTTTGGTAGGTAGACATAAAGATTTTAAAAACATGTACCTTTTTAATGGATTAGGTTCTCGTGGAGTTATGATAGCACCTTATGTAGCTAACCAATTATACAATTTTATAGAAAACAATGTAGCAATAGATGCTGAGATTGATTGCAGTAGGTTTTACTAAATACTGTTATTTATTTGCGCTTGATTTTTCAGCTAAATTTTTGTCATAACTCATAAAAATATTAATCCATATATTTCTTGATAGTCTAACTATAACTGGGTAAAAGACAATCATTGCTGCAATAATAGCAATAAAAGCAGTGTTAAGTGTACTGCCTAAAAATATGTAGCTTATTACAAAAGCAGCAACAGCAAAAGCAATTCCAACACCATAACTAACGTACATTGACCCATAAAAAAAGGATGGTTCTATTTGATATTTAGTGTTGCAATGACTACAACGCTCATTCATACTAAAAAGTTTATTTAGCACATATGGGTTTGGATTTGTATACATAGATTCTTGGTGACACTTTGGACAAGCACCTGTAAAAATAGAGTATAATTTAGAGCCTTTTTTAAACATAATAATTGTGTACTTTTGCAATTCAAAAAAATTGGTAGTGAAGTTTAAAACTTCAACTACAAATTTAAGTTTTATTCTTTCAACATTAAGTAACATAAGTCACAATTCATGCTAAATATTCATAATTTATCCATTTCATTTCAAGGAGAATACCTTTTTGAAGACATCACATTTAAATTAGGAAATGGTGATAGAGTAGGACTTATTGGTAAAAATGGAGCCGGAAAGTCAACGATGCTTAAAATTTTGTCAAAGGAATTAGAACCAGATTCTGGTCAAATTGCAGCAGATAAAACTTTAAAAATTGGTTTCTTAAAACAGGACATAGATTTTGTTTTAGGTAGAACTGTTTTAGAAGAATCGTATCAAGCTTTCACTGAAATTAAAGAGATTGAAGCAAAAATTGAGCATATTAATACGCAATTAGCAGAGCGTACAGATTATGAAAGTGATGCGTATCATGATTTTATGGTAGAACTGAGTGATATACAACATCAATATGAGATTTTAGGTGGTTATAACTATCAAGGTGAAACTGAAAAAATACTACAAGGTTTAGGATTTAAACGTGAAGACTTTAATAAACTAACCGATACGTTTTCTGGTGGATGGCGTATGCGTATCGAGCTGGCCAAATTACTATTACAAAATAATGATGTGCTACTTTTGGATGAGCCAACTAACCACTTGGATATCGAGTCTATTATCTGGTTAGAAGGTTTTTTAAAAAATTATCCAGGTGCTGTCGCAATTGTGTCGCACGATAAGATGTTTTTAGATAATGTAACTAATCGTACTATCGAGATTTCTTTAGGA
The DNA here is from genome assembly GCF_038900355.1 of Olleya sp. AS48. NCBI lineage: Bacteria > Pseudomonadati > Bacteroidota > Flavobacteriia > Flavobacteriales > Flavobacteriaceae > Olleya > Olleya sp. AS48. Next base: position 102,088 of record NZ_JBBMRD010000011.1, read on the forward strand.
CGTATTTATGATTATCCAAAACCTTATACGCAATATTTAGTGTTGCGAGAAGAAATTAGAACACAACAGTTAGCGTCTCAAAAAAATCAACAAAAACAGATAGAACAAACTGAAAAGTTGATTGAAAAGTTTAGAGCCAAAGCCAGTAAAGCAACTATGGCACAATCTTTAATGAAAAAGCTAGATAAGATTGATCGTATCGAGGTTGATGAAGATGACAACAGTGTAATGACCCTAAATTTTCCAGTGTCTATAACGCCAGGAAAAGTTGTGGTCGAAGCGAATAGTGTTTCAAAAAGTTATGGTGATAATCAAGTTTTAACAGGTGTTGATTTATTAATAGAGCGTGATGTTAAAACTGCTTTTGTCGGTCAAAATGGTCAAGGTAAATCAACCTTGGCTAAGATTTTAGTTGGCGACTTAAAGCATGATGGTCATCTTAAGTTAGGTCACAATGTGCAAATAGGGTACTTTGCACAAAATCAAGCAGAATATTTAGATGGTAGTAAAACTGTATTAGATACTATGATTGATGCTGCTAACGAAACCAATAGAAGTAAAGTCCGTGATATTTTAGGATCTTTTTTATTTAGAGGTGAGGAAGCAGAAAAATATGTTAGAGTATTGTCTGGAGGAGAGCGTAATAGGTTAGCTTTAGCTAAATTAATGTTGCAGCCATTTAATGTTTTGATAATGGATGAGCCTACTAACCACTTGGATATTAAATCTAAAAACGTTTTAAAAGATGCCTTACAGCGTTTTGAAGGGACTTTAATATTAGTATCTCACGATAGGGATTTTTTAAAAGGATTAACTAATACTGTTTTTGAATTTAAAGATGGAAACATTAAAAAGTATTTAGGAGATGTTGATTATTATTTAGAGCAACGTAATGTTGAAAACTTACGTGAAGTAGAAAAACGAACGGTTATTAAAAGTCAGCCTAAAGAAACACCTAAACAATCCTACGAAGACCAGAAAAAAGTTAAGTCCTTAAATAACAAGTTAAGTAATTGCGAGTCTAAAATTAATCAATTAGAAAAAGAAATTAAATCAATTGATGCTGAGTTAGCTACTAACTACGATGAAACCGTTGCTAAACCTAAGTTTTTTGAAAACTATCAAGCTAAAAAAGACCAATTAGCAAAGCTAATGCAAGATTGGGAAGATATCACGTTGCAATTGGAAGCATTTTAGTTATTTCTTTTAGGTTTTTTTTAACATTTAACGTCTAAACTATAGGCTAATTTTGGGGTCTTACTGTCAAAACCAAGTACATGCGCAAAATTATACTATCAATCTTAGGTGTTTTACTTATTATTGCTGCCATTTTTATTTCTAAATCTTTAGTAGATAATAAAAATAAACCAAAGCCCATAGCAGCTAAAGTTATTAAAACTGTATTTACAGATACGGTCAATAATACGACTATACCTATTGTAATTGCTGCAAATGGAAATTTAACAGCTAAGCAACGTGTAGAGCTTTACTCGGAAGTACAAGGTATATTTCGTAATGGTAGTTACCTTTTTAAACCAGGTCAAAACTATCGTAAAGGGCAAACCTTAATTCGTGTGGATGCTGCAGAGTATTATGCTAGTGTACAATCTTCAAAAAGTAATTTATACAACTCGATAGCTGCAATAATGCCAGATTTACGTTTGGATTTTCCAGATGTGTTCCAAAAATGGCAAAGCTATTTGACTAGTTTTGACTTAAACAAAACCACACCAAAATTACCAGAAATATCATCTGATAAAGAAAACTACTTTATTACTGGACGTGGTATTATCACAAATTACTACAATGTAAAAAATTTAGAGCAACGTTTGTCTAAGTATACTATAACTGCGCCTTTTAATGGGATTTTAACAGAGGCTTTGGCAACAGAAGGATCTTTAATTAGAAATGGTCAAAAACTAGGAGAATTTATTAATCCTTCAGTTTATGAGATGCAAGTGGCTATTAGTAAAAGCTTTGCCAATATCTTAAAAGTAGGCGAAACCGTTAGTTTAACTAATTTAGATAAAACAGAATCTTATACAGGTAAAGTGTCGCGTGTTAACGGTAGTATTGACGCAACCACACAAACAGTTACTGCTTTTATTGAAGTTGAAGATAGTAACCTTAAAGAAGGTATGTATTTAGAGGCAAATTTAAATGCTAAAAGTATTGATAACGCTATTGAGATAGACCGAAACTTACTAACAGACAACCAAGAAATATTTGTTATTAAGGACAGTTTGCTGGATGTGATGCCAGCTAAACCAATTCATTTTTCTGATACTAAAGTAGTTTTAAAAGACGTACCTAACGGAACAGTTATTTTAAAACGTACCGTTCCAGGAGCGTATGCAGGAATGTTAGTACAGCCATTTGTTGAAAATAACAAAACAAACAATAGCGCAGAATAATGAGAAAAATAATCACTTATTTTATCAAATATCACGTAGCAGTTAATGTCTTTATTTTAGCATTTGCTGTTTTTGGTATTCTAGGATATTCGTCTTTAAAGTCTTCGTTTTTTCCTTTAGTGGAGTCTAAAATTATTAACGTTAGTATTGCGTATCCTGGAGCATCTCCTCAAGAAATTGAGGAAGGTATTGTACTTCAAATCGAAGAAAATTTAAAAGGTCTTAAAGGTGTTGATCGTGTAACCTCTGTGTCTAGAGAAAATAGCGGAACAATTACTGTCGAGATTGAAAAAGGTGAAAACCTTGACTTTATGCTACTTGAGGTAAAAAATGCAGTGGACAGAGTGCCAACCTTTCCAACAGGTATGGAACCTCTAGTCGTTTCTAAACAGGAAGAAGTCCGTCAAACTATTTCTTTCGCTTTAAGCGGAAAAGACATTCCGTTAGCCACATTAAAACAATTAGGTCGTCAGGTAGAAAATGACTTACGTGCTATTGATGGTATTTCGCAAATTGAAGTGTCTGGTTATCCTGAAGAAGAAATTGAAATTGCTGTAAATGAAGGCAGTTTATTGGCGTATAATATAACATTTAGTGATGTTGCCAATGCGGTATCAACATCTAATATATTAGTAACAGGAGGTAATATAAAAACGGATGCTGAGGAGTATCTGATTAGGGCTAACAATAAACAATATTATGGAGACGAAATGTCTAATATTATTGTAAAAGCTTCAGCAGATGGTAAAGTAGTGCGTTTAAAGGATGTCGCTATTGTCAGAGATCGTTTTTCTGAAACACCAAATGCCACGTATTTTAATCAACAATTAGCAGTTAATATTACTGTAACAAGTACAAATAATGAAGATCTTATAATCTCTGCAGATAAAGTTAAGGATTACATCATTGCGTATAATCAACAACATAATAATGCACAATTAAATATTGTAAGGGATTTATCTATTACATTAAATCAGCGTACAGAGTTACTTGCAGAAAATGCAATAGTAGGTATGATTTTAGTATTGGTATTTCTATCACTTTTTTTAAATACAAGATTAGCATTTTGGGTAGCCTTTGGGTTACCAATTTCATTTTTAGGAATGTTTATTTTTGCAGGACAATTTGATGTTACCATTAACGTATTATCCTTATTTGGGATGATTATTGTTATTGGTATTTTAGTGGATGATGGTATTGTAATTGCAGAGAATATATATCAACATTACGAAAAAGGTAAAACGCCAATTCAAGCAGCTATTGATGGTACAATGGAAGTAATTCCTCCTGTGGTTTCAGCAATTATAACAACATTATTAGCCTTTTCGCTATTCTTATTTTTAGATAGTAGGATTGGAGAGTTTTTTGGTGAAGTTTCCGTCATAGTTATTCTAACCTTAGTGGTATCATTGGTTGAAGCATTAATTATTTTACCAGCTCACTTAGCGCATTCTAAAGCTTTACGACCTTATGTTGAAGAAGAAAATCCATCAAAACTAAAACAGTTTTTTGGTAAAATGAGGTTTATCAATAAAGCAGGAGATAGATTGATGTCCTTTTTAAGAGATAAAGTTTACACACCAACTTTAGACTTTGTACTTGAGTTTAAAATATTGTCTTTAGGTATTTTTATTGGGTTGTTAGTATTAACTTTTGGGTCTATTGGAGGAGGTATTATCGGTGTGACTTTGTTTCCAAGTATTGCTAGTGATACAGTTACCATTCAGCTAGAAATGCCTAACGGAACAAATGTTAAGGTTACTGATTCTATTATTTCTATGATAGAAGAAAAATCGTTTATAGTTAATCAAGAGCTAACAGAAAAGTATTTAAAAGGATCAGATAAACAGTTATTTGAAAACACAATTTTGACACTAAGTAGTAGTTCTAGCGCATCTTTAAGATTAAATATGCTTCCAGGAGAAGAACGTCCAGACGCCATTAAAGCGTCAATGGTTGCTAATAGATTAAGAGAATTAGTTGGACCAGTTATTGGTACAGAGCGTTTGATATTTGGATCTGGAGGAAACTTTGGAGGTAGTCCTGTATCTGTATCATTATTAGGTAATAATATCGAAGAGCTTAAAGCGTCTAAAATAGAAATGAAAAACTATTTAGAAACTAATCCGTTACTTAAGGATATAGAGGATAATGATCCAGCTGGTATTAAGGAAATTAGATTGCAACTTAAAGAAAGTGCTTATCTTTTAGGGTTAGATTTACGTACAGTCATGACTCAGGTACGTTCTGGATTTTTTGGCGTGCAAGCACAACGTTTTCAGCGTGGACAGGATGAGATTAGAGTTTGGGTTAGGTATGATAGACCAAACAGAAACTCGATTAACGATTTAGACGATATGCGTATTTTAACACCAACTGGAGAGCGTGTTAATTTAAAAGATATTGCTAGTTATACAATTGAAAGAGGAGATGTAGCAATTAATCACTTAGAAGGTTTAAGAGAAATTAGAGTATCTGCAGATTTAAAAGATCCTAGCACAAGTAGTACAGATATTTTGGATGATATTAAAGTTAATTTTATTCCACAATTACAATCCAAATATCCAACAATTACAGCTTCATTTGAAGGACAAAATAGGGAAGCAACTAAATTATCAAGTTCTTTAGCGCAAGCAGGAATACCAATTTTATTGTTAATATATATTACAATAGCTTTTACTTTTAGAAGCTACAGTCAACCTATATTACTCTTATTATTAATTCCGTTTAGTTTAACAGCAGTAGCTTGGGGACACTGGATATTAGGGTTTCCGGTTAACATTTTATCATTATTAGGGATAATTGCGTTAATAGGTATCATGGTTAATGATGGGTTGGTACTTATTGGTAAGTTTAATAGTAACTTAAAAGAAGGTATGACGTTTGATGTAGCAATTTCTGAAGCTGGAAAATCACGTTTCAGAGCCATTTTTCTAACGTCTTTAACTACAATTGCAGGATTAGCACCTTTACTATTAGAAAAAAGTAGACAAGCACAATTTTTAAAACCTATGGCAATCTCTATATCTTTTGGTATAGCATATGCAACTGTTTTGACCTTATTAGTATTGCCTTTATTTTTATCGTTTAGTAATACTATTAAGCAAAATGCTAAATGGTTGTTCACAGGTAATGAGGTAACTAAAGAAGAAGTAGAACGTGCTATTAAAGAACAAAATGAAGAAAATGAGCATTAATTACAATCTAGTTATAGCAATATTTTGTTGTGTTACTATAGGTAAAGCGCAGGATGTTTTAACACAAGAACAAGCTGTAAAATTAGCTTTAGAAAATAACTACGGAATTAAAATAGCGAATAACGCAGTTAGAGTTGCCGAAAATAATACAAGCATTTTAAATTCTGGTTTTTTACCTACACTTACAGGTAATGCAGGAGCAACTTATAATTTAGATAATACCGAAGCTGAATTTTCAAACGGAACATCAACCGTTTTAAATGGAGCAGAAAGTGACAGGTATAATGCTTCAGTGAGCTTAAATTATACACTATTTGATGGTTTAGGTAGACGTTATAATTATAAAAGCTTAAAAGAACAATATCAATTGTCAGATTTGCAAGCCAGAGAGACTATTGAAAATACAATTACACAGTTGTTTTCTGTATATTATAGCGTCGCACAGCTTACAGAAAATTTAGATGCCTTATCAGAAACATTGAATGTTTCCAAGGATAGATTAGTACGTGCGCAATACCAATTTGATTACGGTCAAAACACTAAATTAGGTGTTTTAAATGCCGAAGTGGATATAAATAACGATAGTATAAATATAATCTCTGCTACACAACAATTAAAAAATGCAAAGCGTGACTTAAATGTTGTATTAGGTAATGCTTTAGAATCGGATTTTTCTGTTAGTACAGCAGTGGACTTTACTTTACAGTTTCAAAAAGACAGCTTGTTTGAAAAAGCAAAAACTAGAAATGTAGCTTTACTTCAAACAGATAAAAATATTGCAATAAGCCAATTGGATATTAAATCAAGTAAATCAGGCTACCTGCCAACAGTAGGCTTAAATGGAACTTACGGTTGGAATAAAAACAATAATAATGCAGCATCCTTTGTAGCAGTTAGTACAAATACAGGCTTATCTGGAGGTTTAAATTTAACATGGAATTTGTTTGATGGAGGCGGAACAATAACTAGAGTGAAAAATGCTAAAGTTAATCTAGAGACGCAACAACTTCAAAAACAAAACATCCTAATAGGTATTGAAAGAGATTTTGAAAATGCTTGGGAAGATTTCTACAATAAGCTAAATATATATACAATACAACAGCAAAATATTATAACTTCAGAAAGTAATTTTGAACGTACTCAAGAGCAATTCAAAATTGGTCAAGTTAATTCAATCGAGTTTAGACAAGCTCAGCTTAATTTACTTAATGCGGAATTAAGTAGAAATCAAGCAAAATATGAAGCTAAATTAGCAGAATTACAATTGTTACAATTAAGTGGAGAGTTGTTGAATGTGAAGTTTTAAAGTTTTTATTTTCAACCCTTTAAAACGGTTGATTATTTTAGTAAATGAAGAGCTATTGACTTTAGTTTTATAAAATGGAGTTAAATTTCAAATTAAATGTTAATGTTTAATGCATTTAATCGAAATAATTTGTCATTTAACCTCTTTTGTGTTAAGTTTGATGTAGTTAATCCTAAATCATTAACATGAAAACGATAAAATTAACTTTAGTGATGTTTCTTTTTGCTTGTGTAGCATTCGCAAGTGTATCAAATTCTGAGAAAGAAGCTTTAATAGCGCTTTATAATAATACTAATGGACCAGAGTGGAATACTACTTGGGATCTTGATGCCTCAATAGATACTTGGCATGGCGTTACAGTATTAGACTCTAAAATTGTAAGTTTAAATTTGTCATTTAATAATCTACAAGGGTCTATACCTTCAGAAATAGCACAATTAAGCAACTTACAAGTATTAAATCTAAGTTTTAATAAGTTATCCGGAGATTTGCCAGAAACTATGTCTAGCATGCAAAGCTTGTATTCTTTACAATTGTTTTTAAATCAATTTGATGGAGAAATTCCTAATTGGATTGGTAGCCTTTCTAATTTAGAATCGCTAGCATTATACAGTAATCAATTTACAGGTGAAATTCCACAGTCAATTACAAGTCTAACTAAATTACGTAACTTAGAGTTAGGAAGTAACTTTTTAAGTGGATCAATACCTTTTGATATTAGTAACTTAAAAGCATTAAAAAAATTAAGCTTATTAGATAACCAATTAGAAGGTCAAATTCCAGAAAGCATTGCCGAATTGTCAAACCTTGAAGAGTTAGTGTTATCAAGCAATAAGTTATCTGGAACGTTACCTTTTGAGTTATCTCAATTATCTAATTTAAAATTAGTTATGGTAAGTGATAATTTACTAAATAACGATTATCTGACAGTAGTGGACGACTCGCCAAACAAAATGGCATTATTTTTAGAGGACTCAGAAGTTGTTTTAAACCAAGAATAACTTCCTGTTAAAATATATTTAAAATAGTCAACCTTTGGTTGGCTATTTTTATTTTTGATAAAAAGTAAGTTATGTTTGAGCACTATTTTCAATGTCCATATTGTTGGGAAACCATATCAATGTTACTAGATTCAAGTGTAACTAAGCAAACCTATGTAGAGGATTGCGAGGTGTGTTGCAATCCAATTCAAATTTCTCCACAATTTGAGGAGACTGAACTTATTGGTTTTGAAGCTCTTAATATTGAGCAATAAAAAAAGTTGAAATAATGCTTGTAATATGCAAAAAGGGTTGTATATTTGCAGTCCGAAACGATTAGGTCGACATTATGAATCGAAAGTTAAAAGCTAAGATAATCTTCGGAAATACAAATCGCGGGATAGAGCAGTAGGTAGCTCGTCGGGCTCATAACCCGAAGGTCACTGGTTCGAGTCCAGTTCCCGCTACTACCTTAAGGAGATTCAGAAATGAGTCTCCTTTTTTTATGCCCTAAAATCAAAGGATATAGGGTTTTTCAAATTCTAATATAATTTTAAATATGTCTAAATCTTCAAAAATTAGGCATACAATCAGGTGTACCATTTTCTTTTTCAGGTGTACCATTTTTAAACACGTAATGAAATGAATAACAATAGATTATTAATCCTGTTTTTACTTCAAAAGGTTAGGCAGAATAAAAAGGGAGAATGTCCTATAAGGTGTAGAATTACATACGCTAAAAAGAGAAAAGAGTTTTCAACTGGATTCTTTGTAAATCCAAAGATGTGGTACAGTAAAATGCAGAAAACTCAACCATCTAATAAAGAGAATGATTTTATAAATACACAGCTAGGTCTGATTAAGCAAAATATTAATCAGGCTTTTTTATTTCTACAGGTTAACAATATTACTTTTGATGTTGAAGATATATTATTTCAATATAAAGGTGAAAATATCAAGTCTCAGAAAACACTCCTTGAAGTTTTTGATATCCATAATGCTAAAATGAAAAAACTGATAGGTTTAGAATATACTCAGTCTACAATGAATAAGTTTAATGAAGCTAAATCACATATACAGAATTTTATTCGAAGTAAGTATAATCGTAGTGATGTTGCTCTAGAGTCATTAACAATAAAATTTATTGATGATTTTGATTTTTATTTAAAGTCAGAAAAAGAGCATAAGCAGATAACTATAAATAAAAGTATACAAAGAGTACGTAAGATTATCAAACTAGCAATTGCAGAAGAGTATTTATTAAAAGACCCTTTCTTGTTGTATAAGCCTAAAAGATATGAGCGTAAAGTAGTTTATTTAGATACTAAAGAATTGGCAAGACTTGAAGAATATAATATTGCTCAAACTAGGCTAAAGCAGGTAAGAGATATGTTTGTATTTTGCTGTTATACAGGGTTAGCTTATGCGGAAATGTCAGTATTGTCTAGAGAGCATATAATTAAAGGGTTTGATGGGAATGAATGGATTCATATGTATAGAAAGAAAACTAATTCAAAAGTATCTGTGCCATTACTACCGACTGCGAAAATAATTATAGCTAGATATCAGGATATGACCGATGACAAGTTATTACCAGTTATTTCAAATCAAAAATTTAATTCTTATCTCAAAGAGATTGCTGAAATAGTATGTATTAATAAAAGGTTAACACATCATATAGCTAGAAAAACTTTTGCAACTACAGTGCTTTTATACAATGATGTACCTATGGAAATTGTTTCAGAATTATTAGGTCATTCAAAAGTAGATATTACTCAAAGACATTATGCAAAGGTTGTTCAGAAGAAAGTAAGTGAGCATATTATGAACTTGAAAAGCAAATTAAAAGATAGAAAATAACATGTTGAATTTGCATAAGTTGCAGATTCTGCATTATTTGCAATATATGATATATAAATGGAGAGAATTTAATGGACAACACCAAGAATATGGTATTAATTTAAATAGTGAAAATCTTGTTGCTTATGAGGTCAATAGTGTTTCACTTAATTTACAATTGAATGAAATAGCATCTCCATTTGTTACATCTTTCAGTATGCTTAATATTTTTAAGTTTAATGATGGTATTTTAAAAGCATTTTTGGATTCTAAAGGTTTAGTTGATAAACTAGATGATTTTCGAATACTAGGATGTGCTATGCAAGAAAAATTTTCTAATAGTTTTAATGAGCTTTTAGGACAGTCAGGTGAAGATTTTAGTAATCATAGAAGGGATTATGAAAGTTTGTTAGATTTCTTAGAAGTTTATCTTAAAAGTAAGGATAGGTCTGATTACAAGGGTATTCTGTTTAAAAACAAGTCAGGGGATAATCTCTCACTTCAAAATTTTTTTATAGTTGATGATGTTTATAATGCAATAATGGATAATCTTGGAGTTAATGAGATGAATTTTGCAAAGCGTAAATTAGAGATATTGGAAAAGACTAACCCATATAATTTGAAGAAAAATTCAGAACGATTTAAAAGTGAAATTATTAATTTACTTTTTAATTATTTTAAAGACTTTACTATTTCTGGAGATGAATCATTGAGATGTACGGGTGCATTCTTGCATATTTTTTCTATACCTACTAAGCAGAATATTGAATATGTTCAGTTGTATACTAACATTCGAGTACTATTAGACTTTATTGATATTAAATATCTTAGGCATTATATTTCTCGACCTAAAAACTATCATACTTAATATCAGCTTGAAACAAATTCTTATATTTTTTTCTTCTTTTCTGTTTCTTAAGAAGAGCGTATTTCTAATATAATTTTTAAAATCATCACGAAATTTGTAAAAATCACAGGAAAGTCCTGTGACGTAATTAAATTTTTAAAAATGATTTATAAAGAATCTACAGAAGAAAAGAAAGCAATTTTTGAGGGCCCATCAGAAGTTGCTGTAACTATGAGTTCAAAAGAATATATACCAAATGAAGTATATATGAACTTGCCAGAGCCATTAAATCAATTGACTAGCCAATTTGAAGAAAGAGAGAAAGATATTGTTCTTATCTCATCACTAGGTGTTCTAAGTGCTTGTTTGCCGAATGTGAAAGGAAAGTATAGGGATAGTGTTATATCTCCAAATTTATACACATTTATTATTGCACCACCCGCAAGTGGGAAAGGAGCAATGAGATGGAGTAAATTATTGATTCAGCCAATTCACAAAGAAAAACAAGAGGAATACAAAAGAAAGTTACAAGAATACTCTAGAAATCAAGATAGAGAAGCAAATGAAAAGCCGCAAAGAATTTCTAAAGTTATTCCAGGGAATGTGTCAAGTTCTAAACTTTATCATCATTTAAAGCACTCTGAAGATAGTGTATTAATGTTTGAAACTGAGGCTGATTCACTTTCAAATATGCTAAAGCAAGATTGGGGAGATTTTTCAGATTTAATGAGAAAAGCATTTCACCATGAAACATGTAGTATCAGTAGAAGTGATAGGTTTTATGAAATTGATGAGCCTAAATTGTCATTGGTATTATCAGGTACACCAAACCAGTTGCAACCATTAGTTGCATCAAAGGAAAACGGATTATTTAGTAGGTTTATTTATTATTTTTTTGATGAAGTTGAAGGATGGAAAGATGTATCGCCAAGAAATAGAATAGGTAGTATTAGTATGGAGTCATCATTCAAAGAAGCTGGGGAATCTATTAAGGATTTGTATAATAGGCTTATAAAATTAGATAGTATTTATATTGTAATGAATGAATTACAATGGGATAGATTTAATACTGATATGAAGCTTATCAATAATGTGTTTCTCACAAATAAATCAGACTTTATATCAGTAACTAAAAGATTAGGAGTCATGGCATTTAGATTGATAATGATACTAACTATAATAAGAAATACTTCTAGAGTTCAAGAAGAGTCATTAGTTCTGGAGGTTAATAATAATGACTTAGAAACAGTATTATACTTAATTAAATTTTTAACAGACCATAGTTTAAAAGTTTATGATAGCTATTCAAAAAAAGTTAAAAAGCTTACTGTACAGGATAGGCAAATATTAGCAGAATTACCTGAGGTCTTTAAAAGAGGTAGGGGAGTTGAATTAGCTACAGAATTAGAAGTACCTGAAAGAACTTTTGCTGAAATATTAAAAAGATGGCAAGCCGAAGGAATCCTAGAAAAAGTAAAACATGGAGAATATAGAAAGTTAGTTTAAAAAACATTGCAAATTATGTAAAAACTGCAATCATTGCAGTATCAAAGAGCAGGCTTTATGTCTGCTCTTTTTCATTTAAATCTGAAAAATAATTCAGATAAATATTAATCTTAAATTTTTTAAATTATGAACTTAAAACAAAGTAAAAGACAAAATGTGAAACTTAGACTAGGTATTTCTGGTGCAAGTGGTTTTGGAAAAACTCATTCAGCTTTATTGTTAGCTTTTGGGATGACAGGAGATTGGTCTAAAATAGCAGTAATAGATAGTGAGAATTCTTCTGCATCACTCTATTCAAATCTAGGAACATTTAATGTATTAGACTTATCTGCACCTTATAGTCCTGAAAGATATAATGAGGCTATTGATGTATGTGAAAAATCCAATATAGAAGTGATAATTATAGATTCTATAACTCACGAATGGAATGGAAAAGGTGGTTGCTTAGATATACATGCTAAACTCGGTGGTAGATGGCAAGATTGGTCATTAGTAACACCGCGTCATCAAGCCTTTATAGATAAGATACTTCAATCTAGCTGTCATGTAATAACAACAGCTAGAAGAAAAATGGACTACTCTTTAGATGTAGCTTCAAATGGCAAATCTAAAGTTGTTAAACATGGTACTAAAGAAGTTACAAGAGAAGGCTTTGAATATGAGCTTACTGTAAACTTTGAATTATTAAATGACCAGCATCTGGCAAAAGCTTCAAAGGACAGGACTAATCTATTTTCATCATCACACGAATTTGTAATAACATCTAAAACAGGAGAAAGACTCTTAAAATGGTGTAATGCAAAACCTGTTACAACTCAAGAAGTGCTAGATAAGATAAATGGTGCATTGTCTGTTTCAGATTTATCAGAAATTTATAGAGAATTTCCATCTTATCAGCAAAGTCTACAATCTCAATTTATTAAAAAGAAAGTGCAACTAGAAGAATTAATTAACCCTAAAAACTTTAGTCAAAATGGACATGCAAATCATTCCTAAGCCAGTTTTAGAACTTTTGCCTGTTACGCCTGTAATTGAGTTAGAAAGTATCTTAAATCCAGTTATTGAATCTGAATACAATCATAATCCTTTTATTGAAGCTAACACCAAAACAGTAGACTTGTCTCATTTACAAAGAGATTGTATTATACCAGTCTTTTCAAAAGATAATGAACGTACAATAAGTCACCATGAATTTATTGAAGTTACACATAATTGTGCTAGCATAGTATTCAGTCATCATAGTATTGATGTGCCAGAGATTAGAATTAGTCACCAAATTAAAGGTAGGACTCCTTCAGCAATCCATAAGTCAGCTAAAGAATTACTAGACCATGAAAAGACTACGTATTATGAACGTATGGCATTCATAATTCGTGTACCAAGTATTACAGAAACTATTAATGGAAACAAACTAGCTTTAACTATTGGTGGAGTACGCGCATACAATAGAGAAAATCTTTACAGTAAAAAGTCTGTAGAGAAGTTTCAAGTATTTATAGGCTTTCAGAATCTGGTATGCTGTAACTTATGTATTAGCACAGATGGTATTGCTTCAGAAATGCGTGTAGGCTCTGTACAAGAGTTGGCTAGTAAAGTAATGGAGCTGATTAAAAACTATGATTCAGAAAAACACCTGTTTCAGATGAAACAATTAACAGAGTACAGTCTTACAGAAAAGCAGTTTGCTCAATTAGTGGGACGTGCCAAGTTGTATGGGTATTTGCCTAAAGAACAGAAATTAGAAATCCCTAATTTACTTCTTAATGATGGGCAGATATCTACTATTGCAAAAGATTATTATCATGATGAAAGATTTTGTAAAAATAAAGATGGCACTATTAACCTTTGGAATGTCTATAATCTATTCACATCAGCTAATAAGAGTAGTTATATTGACACTTTTAGTGATAGGAATGTAAATGCATTTGAATTTACTAATGGACTAGCACAAACTCTCGGTGATGTTTCTAAACATCATTGGTTTTTGAGTTGAGTGATGCCCAGCTTCTATTTATTTAGAAGTTGGGTTATTTTATGTTTTCTATGCTTTCTTTAGAGTAGAAATAAGCATTACCTCGCTTTTCAAACTTCAATTTACCTTGAACTCTATAATGCATCAAATCACAACTTTTTATTTTAGCAATTTTTATAGCATCCTTACTTGATATCCAATTTTTATTTTCTTTTTCAAGGGACATGTTTTTTTTTATTTAAATAATTGATAATCAACTTGTTGAAATATGTTTGTTATTTTTTATAAAGCATTAACAATAAATAATTTACAAATGGATGAGTTCATCCATTTAGATAAATATAATATATTATCTTGCACTTATAATTAAATTTACACTAAAATTAATGATTTCAGATCAAGAATCTTATAGATTTTCAGGGCACGATACGTTTCATTGCAAGGAGCAATGGATTTTAAAAGGAGCTCAACTAGTTGGTATAGAAGAGGGTACGGATGTTTTTAAAGAAAACAGAGCAATCTCTTTATTAGGTGTTGGTAAAAATATGGTTAGATCAATTAATCATTGGTTAAGAGCTTTTGGTGTTATAAGCAAAGATGATGAGGTAAGTAACTTTGCAAAGTTATTATTTCTTGAAGACAAATTAGATCCTTATTTGGAGAATGATGGCTCTTTATGGTTGCTTCAATATTATTTATGCAAAACTAATCATTCGTCAATTTTTCAATTAATATTTTCAAGTTATTTTTCAGATAAAGCTACTCTGGATTTTTCTGAATATCAAATTTTTAATTACGTTAATAGATTACTTGTAAATAAGGGGATAAAAGAAGTAGCTGAAAAAACTTTTAACTCTGATTTTAAGGTTTTTATTCGAACTTATGTTTCTCCTGCTAAAAATGAAAAAACCGTAGAAGATGATTTTAACGCCCCGTTGCTGAGCTTGAATCTAGTGTCAGATACGGGAAGAAAGAATGCAGCAAACCAAACTATTTATAGGTTAAACAGAGGTGTTCAAGACAGCGTGTCTTGTGAGATTTTCGGGTATTGCATATTAGATGAATTTAAAAATGAAACATCAATTACTTATGATGAAATAAGAAAGAAAATTGGTTCTTATCTGTGTTTATCTAATGAAGGATTAGAAATTCTGATAGATAAGCTTTGTGATGAAAACAATGAATTTATTTATAAAGATGACGCAGGAGTTAGGCAGTTACAAGTGAAAAATAATTCAGAGAATTTTAAAAATATAATGTTGAAAAAGCACTATGGCATACAGTAATAATATTTCAACCAATATAGTTAGGGATGAATCTAAGGAAATAGATTATGTAGTAACGCCTAACACTAAAGAGATTTTTGATAGAATTTTTATTAATAATTATGGTGCTAATAAATCATTTAACTTAATAGGTAACTATGGTACAGGTAAATCGACATTTCTTTGGGCTCTTGAAAAAAATTTAAATAAAGAAAAGATATTTTTTAATGACCTATTACCCAAAGAAAATAGTATTGTAGATTATGAATTTATAAAAATAATAGGCGAGAATAATTCTCTTCTAAATGTATTAAGTAAAGAACTTAATCTTAAAGGAGAAGTTGATAATTCTAGAATAATTAACGCTCTAGAAAAGAGGAGGGTAAAAGCTCTTGCAACTAAAAAAGGGGTTGTATTAATTATTGATGAGTTTGGTAAATTTTTAGAATATGCTTCAAAGAATAAATCTGCTGATGAGTTATTTTTAATTCAACAAATTTCCGAGTGGGCAAATGATGATTCAAATGAAACGTATTTTATTATTACGTTACATCAAAATTTTTCAAGTTATGGTAATAGCTTGTCTAGTCAAGATAAGTTAGAATGGGAGAAAGTTAAAGGGCGATTTGTAGATTTAGTTTTTAACGAACCTGTAGAACAACTTATTTATTTTGCTAGTAAAAAGTTAAAGGAATTTTTAATTCCCGTAAAACATAAATCCGATTTTAAAAACTTATTAAAATTAATACAGAACTCAAAATTAGTAAGTCACAATAAGTTGGTTAATGAAGAATTAAGTAATTCTTTATATCCATTAGATTGGTTGTCATCAAATGTTTTAGTTAATTCCCTTCAACGTTATGGTCAAAATGAAAGATCATTGTTTTCATTTTTAAATGATGACACAGATTATTCGGTTAAGCAATTAAAAGAAAATTTTTATTCTGTTTCTAATGTGTATGATTATTTAGTAAACACATTGTCAACAGAAATTAATAGTTCAGATAATCCACATAGAGCACAATGGCTAACTACATTTAGGGCTTTAGAAAGAGCTGAATTAGTTTTTGAAGAAGATTACTTAAAAGTTTCAGAAGTAATAAAAACGATAGGATTAGTTAATATTTTCTCTAAGGTAGGGGGGCTTTTCGATAAAAAATTTATAGCTAGATATTTTAAACTAACAAGAGGTTCTGATGTTCTACCTATTTTAGATGAACTTGAAAGAACAGGTATTATTAGGTTTTATAAACATAGTAATAAAATAAATTTTTTAGAAGGCACAGATTTAGATCTAGAACAAGAGCTCATTACTGTTAGCAGAGAAATTAATCCTGATTTCTCTATTGCCAATGAAATTAAATCCCTTGTGGATTTGCCTGTAATACTGGTTAAAAGATACTCTTTTGAAACGGGTACAAGACGTTTTTTTGAATACCGAATATTCGACTCCTTTAATGAAGTTACAGAAGCTGAAGGCGTAATAGATGGCTATATTAACTTAGTTTTTGAAGATTTAAAAGTTTCTGATATTAAAAAGAAATCAAAAGATTCTGTTTCTAATATTTTTGTTTTGTATAAGAATTCTTTTCAGATTAGAAATGAGGTTTTAATGATTCTTAAATTTAATAAGCTTTTAGAAAAACATCAAGACGATAAAAATGCATTAAAACTTTTAAATTCTGAAAGGGAGTTTCATTTACAACAGCTAGAAAATCTTGTCATTAACAAGTTATTTAATAATGATAAGAATATCTGGATTAATAATGGTAAAGCTGAACTTATAGTAAGTAAGCATAAACTTTACGAATGGCTAACGGAGATATGTTACACTATTTACGAAAAAACACCAGTATTTAACAATGAACTTATAAATAAGCAATTTTTAAGCACGCCTATTAGTACAGCTAGAAAATATTTGATAAGAAGTTTATTGGAGAATGTTCACTTAGAAAATTTAGACTTTCCTGATGATAAATTTCCTCCTCAAAAAGCTATTTATATTAGTTTATTAAAGGATTCAGGTATACATCAAGAAAATAAAAAATTAGGTTATTATGAGTTAAAGAAGCCAGATAAGATGTCTTACTTGTATAATTTATGGCAAGAATCTGAAGATTTTCTAAAAAGTACTTTATCTAATAAAAAAAACTTACTTGAATTTTATGAGCTATTGGAACAAAAGCCCTATAAACTCAAAAAAGGCTTTATTGACTTTTGGGTACCGCTCTTTTTGATAGCCAAAAAGGAAGATTATGCTTTGTTTCATTCAAATGGAGGGTTTGTTCCTTTTATAACAGAAGATACAATAGATTTGATTCATAAAAAGCCTCAAGACTTCTTGGTCAAAAGTTACGACGTTTCTGGATTAAAGGTTAATCTGCTAGAGAGTTATAAGGAATTAGTGCAAATTGGTGATTCTAATTCAAAAGGTACGCAGTCTACTTTTTTATCGATTTTCGGAAACTTTTTAAGATTTCAAAGAGGATTAAATAATTACACTCTTAAAACCGACAAATTATCTATTAAGGCAGTTAAGTTAAGAGAGGCAATCATGAAGTCTAGAGATCCTGAGGATGCCTTGTTTAATTTATTCCCTACAGCATTGGGTTATCATTCATTAGCTATAAAAGAAGATGTAGAGGTTCTTAATTCATTTACTAATCACATACAGGATGCAATAAGAGAAATACGTAGTGCTTATGATGAATTGCTTAATAGGGTAGAACAGGTTATTATAGATTCACTTTATTGCTCATCTCGGGAGTTTGAAGTTTATAAAAATGAAATTAACTCTAAGATTAATCAAATTAATCCATCGACTTTAGGTAAAGTTCAAAGTGTTTTTTACAAACGGTTGATGTCTCCTTTAGATGATAGAATAAGCTGGATTAAATCTGTTGCAGATGCAGCCTTAGGAAAAGGTCTTGAAGATTTATTAGACGAAGAAGAACCATTATTAATGGATACAATAAAAGATTTGTCTTTAGGCTTAATAAAAGCTTCGGAAATCCGTAATTTTAATAAAAATTCAAATAAAGGGACATTATACTCTATTCGCTTTTTTGGTGAGACAGGAGAATTTGTTGATAAATCCTTAGTTGTAGACACAAATAGTTCAAAAGAATTTATGTCTATCAAGAAAAATATAAGCGAAACAATTAATAAATTAGATGAAGCTAAAAGGAAAGAACTTTTAATAGAGTTGCTTTCAAAAGAAATGCATATTTAGTAATGGAAAAAGTAAAACATCTATTAGGTATATCAGGCGGAAAAGATAGTGCTGCACTATCTATTTACATGAGTCAAAAATATCCAGAATTAGATATAGAATATTATACCTGTGACACGGGTAAAGAACTTAAGGAAACATACGACTTGATAGGTCGTTTAAATTCTGTTCTAGGGAGAGATATTGAGTTGTATAAGTCTATGGATGAGGACAACTCTCCAATGAAGAATCCTTTTGATCATTTTTTAGCTATGTATGGAGGTTACCTGCCTTCTGCTACGGCTAGATGGTGTACTAATAAGATGAAATTACAGCCTTTTGAATCTTATGTAGGTGATGAGCCCACTATTTCCTATGTTGGGATTAGAGGTGATGAAAATAGAGAGGGATATATCTCTAAAAAAGAAAACATCCAAACTATATTTCCTTTTAGAAAAAATATTTGGAGTGAAGATGTTATAAAAAAACTATTAATCAATTCTAATATTGAAATGGTTAAAGCGTATTATACTGAATATTCTAATAAGAATGTATTGGCTAACGCTCTACAGTATATAGAACAACCTATTTCTCCTAAGTTTACACAAACGCAAAAGCTAAATGCTTTAATGGATGTGGATTTAAAACTGTTTAATAAAGTTGTTTTTGAGTTCCTAAAAACTACAGACTATCCAATAGGTAAGCTAGATGTATTTCCGTTAATTGAAAATGATGAAATCATAGGGCTTAACGATGTTTTTCAAATACTTGAAGAATCTGGGGTTGGGGTACCTGCATATTATAAGCCTATCGAATACCAAGTAGAAATTGATGGGGAAATAAAAAAAGGAACCTACTCTAGAAGTCGTTCTGGTTGTTTCTTCTGTTTTTACCAACAAAAAATAGAATGGGTTTGGTTACTAGAGCAACACCCCGATTTATATGTAAAAGCTATTGAATATGAAAAAGAAGGGTATACCTGGATGGCGGAATCTCTGGAGGTACTAAATAAGCCAGAGAGAGTAGAAGCTATTAAGAAAGAGCATTATTTAAGAATGAATAGACAAAAGAAAAAATCTAGGACAGGACAATCTTGGCAAGATGAAATATTAGAAGCTGAAGGAGATGGTTGCGCTAGTTGTTTTATTTAAAAACAAATTTTATGAAATATTTTTTAAAATCATTACCAGTAAAGGACTTGATAGCTCTTATTGATAGAGAGATTCTAGATTTATCACCATCCTATCAAAGGGAGTATATTTGGTCATTAAGTGATCAAAAGGAATTAATTAATACGATATATAAAAAATACCCATTACCTAACCTTTTTTTTAATGTTTTAGATAACGGAAATATTGAAATGGTAGATGGCCAACAAAGATCTCGAACTATTTACAGGCATTATAAAAACGAAATAAAGTTTGCAAAAAAGGACATTCAGCAGAATATCCAGATTGAAGATTTTTTAAATTACGAAATACCGGTAGTTTATATTGAGAAAGCAAACCCTGAAGAAATAAGAGAGTTTTATGTTTTAATAAATAAAAAAGGAAAGTTTTTAAATAACCCAGAGGTTCAGAGGTCTGAGTTTCAAGAAACTAAATTTCTGAAGCTATCTGAAAAACTAACATCAAACCAACAGTTTGTTAATTTAGATCTTTTTACAAATACTGCTGCATTAAGATTAAATGATAGGGATTTCGTTCAAGAACTTCTAGGTTATTTATTAATGAGTTATAAAGATGTAGAAAATAATGTGAACGAGGGGTACGAAGGTATTCGAGACAAAAAGCAATTTATTGATAAAGAAATTTTTCAACAAGATATTTCAGAATTAGAATCAGAAAAACTTGAAAGTAATTTTAAAAAAATAATAAATAAAATCACATTTCTAGATGAGTTTAAAAGAATCAACAGTACTCGTTATAGGCAGCGTAATGATTTTTATACTCTTTTTAATTTTATAAATAAACACGTCTATTTAAGCAATGAAACCTTATTATATCAATACAGAATTCTACTAGAATTTGATGGTAAAGATACTGATGGATATCAATTTATTAGACCTACTAATGAAGATTGTGAGCCTTTTAAAAAATATGCTCAGAATTGTGTTTCTCAAAGTAATTCTAAGATAGCGAGAAGATCTAGATTAGATTTTTTCGAAAACACTTTATTAAATAAAGCAGAAAATATAAATGAAAACGAAATTTTATCAGATATCATTTTTTATTTTGATGAAATATATGGAGAAGAAAAAATTTCTTTGGAAAAGGTAAATCAATATTATTTATTGAATATAGAATTGTTTAATAATTAATTTATGAATTTTAATTTTCCAGATTTCATAAAGTTATCATATGATAAGAAAATTGATAATATTGATTATTCTCAGCCTCAAAATAATTTAATTAACATAAATAATGTAGATTATATTTTTAAAAAACTCAGTGAAGAAGGAAATAAAGGTGGAAATTCAATAATATTAAAGCTTTATTCAGATGCTGAAATTCAAAATGAGGAAGATTATGCTGATTTAGATAGTATAACACCCGATTCGATTTTGAAAATTTTAAAATTCAATTTTAAAAAAAATAGTAGAGGCTCGTCTTTTAAGAAAATTCATAAAAGATTTTTAAATGAGATTCAGGCATTAAATCTTTGTAAGGATACAATTTCACAGAATATAATTGAGATTTATGATAGTGGAGAATGTTTAATAGATGGTAAGTTCTATCTTTTTTATACAATGGAGTATGCTCAGAATGATTTAAAAGATTATGTAGAGCAAAACCATTTAGAGATTGATTTTAATACTAAGATAAAATTTTGCAAAGAAATATTGGAAGGTATTAAAGAATTGTACTTTCATAAAATTTATCATAGAGACATTAAACCTGATAATATCTTTATGGTTAATGGAAAATGGAAGATAGGAGATTTAGGCTTAGTAGAAGGAAGGTATTTGGATCACGAATTAGATAGGGCTTCAGAATTTATAGGGCCAAGGGGGTGGATTTCTCCAGAAGCAATGAATAAGTACTTAACTGAAAACAAGAGGTTTATTTCAGGATTTGACTGTGAAATTGATAATCAATCTGATATTTTTCAATTAGGTAAATTATTTTGGTATATTTTTCAACATAATGCTCCTATAGGGTCAGTGCGCTTATCTGATTTTAATCGTGAATTTAGAGAGGTTTTTCCAATATTAAAAACAATGTTAAGTCATAGTAAACAACAACGGTATAAAGAAGTCGATGAAATAATTCCTTTATTTAAGCGAATAGAGAAAAAAACACTTTTAGGATAAAAAGGTTAGACAAGTTTAAAAAACTTTCTTAAAAACACATATTTACTTCCATTTATTAAACTAAAAAACATGCAGTTATAAGGTTCTTATTATGAA
The DNA here is from genome assembly GCF_038900355.1 of Olleya sp. AS48. NCBI lineage: Bacteria > Pseudomonadati > Bacteroidota > Flavobacteriia > Flavobacteriales > Flavobacteriaceae > Olleya > Olleya sp. AS48. Next base: position 124,034 of record NZ_JBBMRD010000011.1, read on the forward strand.
CTAATTCTTGTTTTTAAATAATTAGTAAACTCAGTCTTCTTTAATAACTTCAATAATAACTGGCTAATTATTATTGAAGTTATTTTAGTTTTGAGTTCAGTTTTACTCCTAAAATCATTGATTTCCTCATTAATGTCAATTTCAAGATATTCTTTATTAACAAAGACCTTTAAAGGCATTCCTAGATTACAGTTTTTAGTTTTAAAACTATTTTGATGTTCTTTCCATGTCAAGTTAAAAGCGTCCATTAAATCGCCTATTTCAAATGTATTAGATTTATTTTCTGAGTACAACTTGTGCAAAGAAAGTAATAATATAATTTGATGAGGAGCTAAGTCTCCTCTTGCTTTATCTCTTTTTAGATTATCTACAAATTCTTTCATATTAATTTATCTTTTTACAATCTCTATTAAAAAATCATCAGGACTATCAAATTTCCTCTCGTATCCAGGTGTTTGACGAATTTCTAATATGTGTTTTGCTCCTCCTTCAGCATATTCACTAATTATTGTTAATATTTTACGAGATTTTAGAAAATCTTCTGATTTTTCAGCATCGATTTTTCCTATCGCCATTAGTAGTAAAGCGTGTGCTATTGAATCAGATCCATTAGTAATCATTTGGTATTGAAACGAGGATTGATTAGGTAAACTAGCGCCTTCTTCTCTTTTATCGTTTATAAAGCCAATAATTGCAGCCCATGCATACACCTGCCAGTATTTAGAAAAGAACTTATCATCTTTTTTACTTAAAGATTCTTGCTTACGGGCAAACATATCTCTAATCTGCTCAACATTACTACCATAATGAACATTTCTCTTGTTGATTTCTACAAATAGTTTTTCCATTATTTAATTGTATTGATATAAGTTTTTTTGTTAATACGAGAATCTAGCCCTTGCTTATCTATAAGATCATTTTTTAACTCGTAGTATTTACTAATCTTTGCTTTTGTAATAAATCCAGCTCTTTCATCTCCTTTAAGTTTATTATAATCTTTAGACATAATAATAATTTGACCAAAAGAATCTGATAAATTTTCAGTTAGAAAAAGAGTGTTTTCATCATCAAATTGAGAAGTTGGAGCATCCGCTAGTAGCGGAAACGAACGATTCATTTTCTTTTCACTTAAAGATAGAAAAGCATTTGCTACTGCTAGTTTTTGGGCCGTAAGTTCGGCAGTATTTAAATTTGTAAGTGGTTTTTTTGTTTGTTTATCAATTATTCTAACACCTTTGTCTATCTCTATCTCTCCTTGCGGATTCCCTCCTAAATATCTTGAATATAGTGAGTTGCTTTCTTCGTTTATCTCCTTCATTAATTGATCTAAAGCTTCATCTTTCAATTTAATCAATGCTGCATTAATAGTGTCAATATATTTTTTTGCTTGCACCTCTGTTATCTCAATAGAATCATCAATACCCATTATTTTTGCTTTACGCTCTAATAACTCACGAAGGTTTCTTTCTTCAGACTCTTTATCATTCTTATACATCAAAATTCTTCTTTCTGCACTAGCTTTACTTGTATTTAAACTTCTAATTTTATTCAATACTTGTTGGGCGTTTGTTGAACCAATAGTAATTTCAGAAGGGTTTTCAATTCCAGACTCAGAAAATAGGTTTTCTCTACGACTTAATAATTTTTTCCTTTTACTAATAAGTTTTTCTATTTCATTATCATTTTCTTTTACTTCAGTTGAAATACCAGGAAGTTCATTTAATAAATTTCTTTTAAACCTATTAAGTTCTGTAAAATTATCAGATAAAACTTTTTGGATTTGATTATTTTTAAAATCTTCCATGCGTGACTCAAGAGCATGATACGGAGCTGTATCTTCTTCAACTGCTCTTTCACATATATAACAAATATTATCATCTAACATTTTTTGTACATATTCGGGGCCAGGCAATGTAATTGGCACTGGGTTTTCTGATTTCTGAAAAGATTTTATATCCTTACTTAAAACATTAAGGTTTTTAGATGAGTCTTTAATCAAATCATCACACTTATTAAGCATCCATTTCGAAATAAATTTCTCTTTATTTTGTACAGATAAAAAATCTATCTTATCATTAACCGTTTTTATATCATATTCTAATTTATTCAAATTTGCCTTTAACTCCGAATACTTATCAAGCCCTTTTAATTTATCTTCTTCTTTAGATATAGAGTCTGTTAAATCTAATAACTCCTTTTGAGCGTCTATAGTTTTATCTTCAAAAGAGTCAAGTTTTCTTTTTAAGTTATCAATATTAAAAATGATACTTTGTTGTTCCGCAGTAAACTTTTTGATTTTATTTAATTCTTTATCAATTTTTTTTCCGATACTAGACCCTGATGCTTTTGTAATGTTTACTAGATTTTCATAAATAGGAAAATAAGAGATTTCCTTTATGGCATAATTTAAAGTTGAAGGGTTACTAAAATCGTATAAGTCATCAACAGTTTCACCTTGAAACCACATGAATTTTCTAATACTAACAGGGAAAATTTTATCTAAAAACCACTTATGTTCTCCTTTATCTAAGTATTTAGTTTCTCCATCTTTTACATACCAAATTTGTAATTCTGGTTTTGATGTTGGAATAATATCTTCAACTCCCTTTCTGTAAAAAACTTCCTTTTCAAAATGATATTCTACAAGTTCTCCTTTTATCTCTTCATTTTCATGAAATTCGGCGGTTAATGTAATTTTAATTGATGTTTTATTTAAATCATCAATTTTAGACTCAGAAACAATATGATCAGGCAATGTTATTATTCTATCTGCTGATTTCCATTCTTTTTTTGTTGTGTCATCTTCTTTATCAACGTACACGTTGTTAAAAAACGTCCAATGGAAAGCATTAAATAAATGAGATTTTCCTCCAGAATTTTTTGCAGAAACAATATTAAGACCTTCTTCAAAAATAAATTCATTATGTTTCACATAACAAAAAAAGTTATCTATCTCTACTTTGTTGATTATCATACTTAATTGTTTGTTTTAAGATGGTTAATTAAATAATTTTCAAATTCACCTCTTGCCTTTTCTTTTAAATCTGGGCTAGATTTAAATTTTAATAAAACATCAAATGCTTTATTTAAAATAGTTGAATCTAATTTGCTTAATTCTACTTTCTCTGGAAATCCATCTTCTTTTAGAATCTTATTAAATTCTTCTCTTAGTGAGTCGTTTAATGATTTCATATTATTTATAATTTTCAAGTTCTTTATTTGCTAATTCATATATATCTATATCAAGATCATAGCACATGTTTTCTAGCTTTTTTAAGCAAGAATCTTTGTTTTCACTCAAAACGGCGAAATTTACTAAGCGTTTTAATTCTGAGATAAAAATGTTTTTTTCAATTTTAGAAAGTTTTTCATCTGTATTAGTGTGGTCTGTAATTGGTTTGACGATTAAATCATAAATTATGGCAGATTCTTTCCCTTTAAAATTCCGAAGAACCCGCCCGCGTCTTTGTACATATTGTCTAGGGTTTCCTGTTGATGAACAAAAAATCGCATATTTAGTTTGAGGTATATCTACTCCTTCATCTAAACATTTCATAGCTAATAATGCATCTAGTTTTTCAGATTTGAACTGTTCAAATATTTGATCTCTATTTTTAGTTTCACCTGTAAATTTTGCCATTCTTAAACGAAATCTATCATGCAAGACAGAAATATATTGATCTATTAATCTACCATTATCATTTTCTATATTTACGTCTGAGTCATCATTTTCAACATAATCGACCTCTATACCTTCAGGTACATAAATAAAGGCGTTTTTAAAATTCTCTTTACCTATTTCTTCTATAATGGATACTAATTGATTTACTTTTCTTGATGCTTTATGTATTATGTTTTTTCTCCTAATTAATAAATTGTTTACATAATCGGATTCACGATATCTACCTGTTTCAGGATCTATAAACTTAGATAATTCTTTAGAGATTTTTAAATATTCATCCTGTTCACCTTGTTCTAAGCTGACTATTTTAGGGTGATAATAATATTTGCAGAGTATTTTATTTTCTATAGCAGTTTTCATATTATACTCATAGGTGTATTCTTCTTCAGAAACAGAAAAATATTCATTTAGGTTTGTATTACCAACATCATCAAACTGCCTTTCGGGGGTAGCAGATAAGCCAATGCGTTTTTGTAAATAGTTAGGTAAAACCTTTAAGAAACCTTGCGACCCCATAGTATGAGCTTCATCGGCGATAATAGTTATTCTATCAAACTCATTTGAAAATAAATCTTTGAATATTGTTTGAAAATTATTGCCTTTAAAAGTAGCGTAAGTTGTTACTATAGCATAATTACTCTCTCGTTGGAAGACAATGTTTTTTCCTACACTTTTAAGTTCATTTTTCCAATTATTGTTAATACTACAGCAAACAATAGTATCTTGAAAATTGAATTTATGCTTTGTTTCATTAATCCATTGTTTTGCTAAAGCAGTTGTAGGAACTAAAACAATGAATTTATAATAATTATTTTCTTTATAATCATTTAAAACACAATTTAACGACGTAATAGTTTTGCCTGTACCAGTAGCCATTGCAAAGAGACCCTTTCTATTGTTTTTAAGCCATTTTAAGTATGCATCTTTTTGATATTGTCTAGGCTCACATATTTTGTTGTCAAAACGTGGGAAATGTGGTTCCATTTCTTTTTTCTCAAACTTTTCAATCTTTTCAAAAGCGGAATTAATTGATTTTTTAATTTTGGGGTTACTAAAAATTTGATCTTTTTTACTTAGTAATTCCTTCTCTTGAATTAATAATTCTTCAATGTTTTTATCTCCAAATTCATTCTTAATGACAGATTTAATTTGATTAATATTTAGATATTCAACATTTTCAGAATTTCCTGAAAATATCTCTTCAAAATCCTTAATTTGCTTGTCAACAGATATTTTCGATCTTTGATCATCCCAAGATAAACGACACTCTAATTCTTCTAGGTTTTCGATAAAACCATAATAAGTGAAATTGCAAGAAGACTTATAACTTATACTATTTTGTCCATCGGAAAAAACACCTGATTTATAATGAGATATTCCTTTCCCTCCTTTAGGTTTTATAATTTTAATTTCTATTTTATTATTAGAAATCAACCAAGCGAAACATTCAAAAAAATGTTTACCATATGCATCTAAAGATTGATGCAGGCTTTTTATATCTTCAAAGTTAAATACAGTTGAAAAAGATTCTTTATTTTGTCCTTGCTCGATTGCTGCTTTATCCTCTTTCGAAAGTACATTATTAATAACTGCTCTCATCTTTCCTCCAGAATAAATGAAATTAGCAAAGCCTAATGATAATAAGTTAATTGCAGAAGAGCTAAAATAGCCTAAGAGTAAATCAAAAGTTTTACTGTTGCATAATGCATCAAGATAAAACTGTAGGGGTTCGTTATCACTACCGGTTTTATAATCTCTGTCTTCCGCCCATGTTACTTTATTAAGCATATTTTTATATTAAGTGTTTTCTTAGAGATGAACAAAAAACATCAATATCGCCTTTTGAAGAAAACTTATCAAAGGACACTCTTATCGAATTGTTTTTGTTAAAATTTTCTGGTTTGATAGCCTTTAAAACATGAGACTCTTCTAATAATGCTGAATTGCAAGCAGAGCCATTACTTATTGCAATATTTTTTTGACTACCTATAAATATATCCGATTCCAAATTAGGTATGACTAAATTAATAATACTAGGAGACCTCAAATGTTTCTCCGATACCGAATTAAACTTAGTGATTTCACCAACAGATTTTATTAAATAATCGTTTAATTCATTCATTTTTAAAACTACATTACTCATTTCGTTCTTAGATATCTCACAAGCTTTACCTAGACCTACTATTAATGGTGAATTATATGTACCTGCTCTTAATCCCATTTCTTGCCCTCCTCCATGTATTAATGGTGTTAATTCAATATCGCTTCTTTTATAAAGTACTCCAATACCTTTTGGACCATTGATTTTATGTCCAGAAAAGCATAACATATCTATAAAGTCTTCTTCAATGTCAACTTTTACTTTTCCAACAGCTTGTGTAGCATCACAAAAAAAAGTTATATTATTATCTCTACATAGTTCTCCAATCATTTTTATTGGCTGAATAACACCTGTTTCATTATTTACATGCATAATTACAACAAGTGAAGTGTTTTCTTTTACGGAATCCCGTAATTGGTCAAATAAAATGACACCATTTTTATTAACATCTAAATAGGTTACTTCATAACCTTTGGTTTCTAAATATTCGCAAGTAGTCAATACTGCTTTATGTTCAGTTTTTACAGTAATAATATGATTTCCTTTATCGAGATTAGATTCAGTATACCCTTTTATTGCCAAGTTAATGGATTCTGTTGCGCCAGATGTGAAAATAATTTCTTTATTATCACAATTAATAATGTCTGCAACTTGTGTTCTGGCTTTGTCTATTGCTTCATTAGCTAGTTTGCCAAAGTTATGATTACTAGATGCATTACCGAAGTGTTCCGTAAAGTAAGGTTGCATTGAGTCTAATACTCTTTGATCAATTTTTGTAGTAGAAGCAGCATCTAAATAAATTACTTCATTAGTTGAACTCATTGTGTATAAAAATTATTTTTTTGAATTCTGAATAAATAATTGGTTAGAGTATAAATCTACTCATATTAAACTTTAAAAAAAATTTTCATAAAGAAATAATTAAAACTTAATTCAAACACACACGCACTCCACCCCAGAAACTACCCCCACTTATTTTCAGGGTGGAAAACTCCCCCAACCCCAATTTAAAGGTTTTACTTTTTTACAGGCAGATATGATACAAGTTGATAGCTGATATCTTTTGTCTTAAAATGTTTAATCTTTTGTAGGGTTTAATTTCAACTCAAAAATTAAAATTTATGGTACGTATTATTAACTACAAAGAAAGACAAGTAGAGGATGGTAGGACATTCTTTGTTTTAGAGCTACAAGGAGGTGTTGAAATGGTAATGAGCCAAGAGACAAATCAGTTCTATGCAACTGCAAAAAAAGCTTTTATTTCATCAACTTTTGATGAAGAAACTTGTAAAGCATTAATAGGAACTTCTATGCCTGGAAAGATAGAAAAACAAACTTGTGAGGCTTATCAATACACAGTAAAAGAAACTGGAGAAATGATAGTTCTAAATCATAGATATGTTTATATCCCAGAAGTAGAAGCATCAACCAAGGAAGATAAAGCAGTTCAGAAGTTATTAGCTGAAGAGCATACTTTTTCTCAGAATGGTGTTCTAGAGGATAATTAATAGATTAATTAATAACCCGTCCAGAATTGAAATTGTACTTATTTAGTATGACATCAAAACTGGACGAGTTTAATTTTTAAAAAGATGAAGGTATCAGAAATTAAAGTTTCCTATTCTAATGATAATCCTGACAGAGTAAAAATAAAGGATAGTCAAAGTGTATATGAATTAATAAAGTGTCATTGGAATGACGATTTAATTGAACTTCAGGAAGAAGTGAAAGTTGTTCTACTTAATAGAGCTAATATAGTTATTGGTATTTATGATTTAGCAAAAGGAGGTATTACAGGTTGTGTTGTGGATATTAAGTTGATATTAAGTGTTGCTTTAAAGGCAGTATCATCACATATAATATTGGTCCATAATCACCCTAGTGGTAACTTAAAGCCTAGTGAAGCAGATAAAAGGATTACTAGTAGTTTAAAAAAGGCATGTGTCATAATAGATATTACTCTATTGGATCATTTAATTATTTCCAAAGAAAGTTATTTTAGTTTTAAGGATGAAAGAGCTCTTTGCTAATTTGCAAGTATTGCAAAGTTTGCAACTTCTGCAATAAGTAATGTACATGCAGTAGTCAATTATTAAGCCGTAAAGACCTGGTGAGACCAAGTAGATTTATATATAGATTATATATTATAGCTAAATCTTAATGATAAGAGAGTAATTTATCAAATGTTTAACATGTATTATTTAGATACATTTCTAGACCTCTAGTCAATTGAGGGTTTTAATCACTAAATAATAAATAGCTAAATATTAGTTTCACAATCTTCAATATTGAGTAATTCAGAAAGAGAAACTTCTAATGCTTCAGCTATTCTATGTAGAGTATATATTGTGGGATTAGTTCTTCCCGATTCAATTCTAGAAACATTAGTAGTATCAAAGACTCCTTCAATTTTTCCAGCTAAATCAACCTGAGAATACTCTTTTGAGTTTCTTATTTCTTGTATTCTTTTACCTATTATTTTTAATAATTCAGCTTTTTCCATTCTTGACATATTTGACAAGTCAAGAAATGAGTTATATTTGTTTAGTTTAATGCCATATATGGCAAGTTTGACTATTATGGATATAAATCATTACAAGAAGAATGCACTAGAGTTCAGAGATTACTATATAGATTTATATGGGATAGAGCCAAATTTCAAAACTTATCTGGATAATCAAGCTATTGCTACCTCCAAAGAACATGTCAAAGAGAAGTTTGAATTTTATAAAATGGGTTGGAATTTAATTGGTAGAGATGTTTCTGATGCTCAGGAAGTTTATAACTGGTTTTATAATATTGAGGGTGATTTTCAAAAACTTGCAGAAGAAATATCTCTTATTGGTTCTATAGATAAAAAAAAACAGCTAAATAAAATGAGAAATTTAAATGACAGATTAAAGCAAGTTGATAATAATAAAATGAAAGAAATCCATAAAGAAGAAAGTAATAGTTTAATAGATAACTTTGTAATAATACTCATATTTATTAACCTAGTATACTTTATAACTGAATTTGTATATCGCATCTTTTCAAATAAGGCTGGAATCTTTTACATATGGGGATATTATGATGAAACTTATAAACTTTCAGGAATGTTGTTACTTCTATCAATCTTTGGATTAAACCATTACTATTCTAGGTCTAAAACCTTAAAGCAGATAATTGACGATTTATGGATGAATTTTCAGAATTTGAAAAAATAACAAAAGCATTTATTGATGATTTTTTGTTTACTAAATCTAATGTGCCTTATAACATCCATCATATAAATTGGTGGCTTATGAAGTATGAAGATGAGTTTTATAATGCTATTACTAAATCTAATTGTGGTAAGTGGAGTAAATGGATAAGAGATAATTCTATTCATGTATTTCCATGTGTCTGCCAAACTAGAGAGCAAGACTGTATTTTCATAGAACTGTATTTTGAGCTTTTAAAAGTTTCAGAACTAGAGTTAAAAGAAGTGTACTTTAGAGGTGTAATGAATGAATATGACTGTATTAAGAATGAAAAGTTTGCTTTAAAGCAATGGCTAAAAAAACATAAAAACATGTGGGTAAACCTACGGTTAAGTAAAACCATAAGAATTAAACTTACTACAGAGCCTTACAGTAAATTAGAAGTAAATTTAAATGGAAATGATTTTAGAAATTTTATCTCATTCCAGAAAATCTATAATAGGCTACATTATGCTAAAGAGAATTAAAGGATCTTTGAATAGGTAAGAGGTTTTATAAGCAGGAAAACAGGTTTAAAGGCACACTTATAGGCAATGTATATCATAACATATCTCTGCAAGTGTCTTTAATGAAGGGATAACAGTCACTGGTTCGAGTCCAGTTCCCGCTACTAATTGGAATTACTTCAAAAACAACGGTTTGGCTTTCGCTAAGCCGTTTTTTTATGCATACTATTTTTGATTATCTTGCACAAGAATTGCAAATTGAATACGAAATTGAATACGATTTAACTTTGAAAAAAAATTATTCTCCCCCTAAGATTTACTCAGCAAACGGAGACCTCAAAAAACGTTGGTATGTTTATTTTTCTTATCGGGATCCTAATATAGGAAAGTTAAAACGTCAAACTTTACTTTATTCAAATGCTAATAAGTTTAAAACTAAAGAAGAACGACTTTCTGTTTTAGTGACTTATAAAAAAGCACTATGTTAGCTATAGTGTTTTATTCAATCAGTTTTAATTTATATCGAACGTAATGTATGCTTTTAATGGGTTTACCATCTTTTAAAGCAGTTTCAAATTTCAATTTCGACATACTTGCTTTTACTTGTTCATCCAACCACATATTGTCAGCTACCGCAAATTTGATTTCGTCTATAAGTCCTTTTTCATTAACGAATGCATAATATCCATAAAACATAATATGGTCATCTCCATAAGGTTCAAATATTGATGGTTCGGCTTGAAAATTTACTGTCAATTCCAAATCATTTAAAGGTTTTGGGTCATTTTCAGGTAATTGATATTCCTCATAATCTTTGTAGCAACCTTTGCAAATTCTTGAAACAACAAATGTTTTGACTTTAGGGTTTTTAAATTTTCGAAACTTTTTAGTTGAAACAGAATTTCCATTTTCATAGATAGTTTCTTCTTTTAGATTTCCATTATTGTAATAGACCTCCATTTTACCGTGTCGCTTACCATTTTGATAATTTACTAGTCGTTGTAATGTGTCGTTTTTAAGTTCTTTCCAAACTCCGTGTGGAATAAAATTTTTGTATTCTCGATAGTGTAATTCTGGTGTGTCATCTTTGAAATTAGATTTTGAATAGAACTCACTATATCCAGTTCCTGTTATTAGAGTTTGTTCTCCTTTTTCGTTCCAATAATTTTTTAGTATGTATTTTCCATTTATGAATTCAGCTTCTACTTTTTTATTTCCGTTTTCATAGAATTCAAGCCAATCTCCCTCACGCTCATAAGCTGATTTATAAATTCCTGTTTCTGACAGTTGTCCGTTTTCATACCATTCTTTATATTCTCCAATCCTTTCGTTTTTTTCTATCAGTTTTGATTCGAGCTTTTTAGGATTTCCATTGTCATAGTACCATTCTTGTATGAAAATATTTTTTGATGGTTCTTTGGTTACTTGATATTTTAGTTTTCCATTATCATAGAATTCTTTCTGCTCTCCTGTATGTTCACCGTTGAGATAATGAATTACTTCTTTTGGCTTCCCGTTGTCATAAAAGGACTTGAATTCTCCATTTATAAAACCTTTTTCAAGCTGAAACTCTTCTTTGATTTTTTTGTTATCATAGAAGGTCTTACAAAGTCCAGTAAAAGTCATGTCAAATTCTTTTCCATCTTCATTGAGACAAACTTCATTGGGATTTTTACGAATGTAAGATTCAATTAAGGACATTGTCTTTTTATTCATTTCATAGTAATCATCATCAAGTAAGGATAATTCGTCAAGTCTATCATAAAGGTTACTTTCAAACAAATCACTTTCTTGAGCCTTGTCCATTAGCTTTTTGTTCTTTTGATAGATTTTATCTGCTTTTTTAACCAGATTTGCCATTTCATTATCTCCAATATGTTCTAATCCTTTAATTATTGTTGGAATATATGGTCCGTAACCATTGTAGTAGAATTGAACAAATCCACCATTTGAAACTTGGGCATCTAAATACCACCAATAATAGAGAGCTTTCTGTCCGTAAGACAAGGATTTACCTTTCTCAATTTCGTGTTCCTTGTCCTTTACAAATTTTGATATTGGTTCAAGAACAAACCAACCAAAATCATAACCACTTAATTTAAAGAATTCGGCTTTGTTCAGTTCAGGTCGGAAATGTTCGGTTTTATCAAATTCCCAATAAGGGTCATTTTCCTTTTGGGCTTTGCAACCAAATAAGTTTAATAAGTTTATCATTAAGATTGAAATGGTAAGTATTCTTTTCATTTGTGATGTTCGTTCAACATTATAGCTAACGGTTATGTATAAGATTAGTGGCGTGTTTAAGCACTAAAGTTAGCAAATAATCACAGATAGAAAATTCCAGCGAAATTTTCGTAAGTAAGCCTTTACTAGCAATGAATTATACACATTGTAATCTGTAGTTTTTATTCGTCTTCGCAAGCAACTTCATACTTTTCGAAATACTTATCAAAACTTCTATAACTTGATAAATTAATTGAATCAAATTCATCAGATTTTTTTGTTTTCGTTACTCCAATATTACGTAAAGCAGAATTTATATCAACTACATCCATTCCAGAATAATGAGAATAGTAGTTTCCGTTAATTCGAATTTCACGTTTATCTTTGTAAACAATTGCTGCTTGTTCTCCAATGCCACCATTATAATCAGTAGCGATAAGAGCAAAATTTGAAATTTCAATTTCTTTAGCTATACGTTCAATGCTTCTCAGACAGAGTAGGTTAACTCCTCCAAAGCAATCTCCATTCTCATCATAGACATTCCATTTTTTTCCCCAATAGGTAGTGTGACAAACATCAAGAGGAATAATATTAAATCCATTTTCAAAGAAAACAGGTAAATCCAAGACTTCTATTTTAGTTTTATTTGGTTTTTCAGAGGTTATGATTGCTTCAATATGGTGTCCCATTTTTATTTTTTTTCTATTATTTTATCAAGCCAAGATTCATACCAATCTAGAAAATAACCTTCTTCAGCTATATGTGGTTTGTATTCTATTTCATCGTACACATATATGACTTTACCTTTATCTTTTCCATTGAGAATTAAACCTTGATAGTTAGAACAACCACCATAGCTAATAATCATAATTCCAGAAAGAAGTTTATTGTATAACTGTTCAAATTCTTCATCTGATATTATATCAAATTTATCCCAAGTAATACTTCTCCAATCACTTTCGGTTATTTTTGAGTTAAAAAAAACGTCTTTTCTTAAAGTAGAGGATTCAGTAAAAATTTCTGCGCTATCAAATAATTCATATATTCCGTAATATGGTCCAGCACTAGGTTTAAGGTTTCCATTGTCTTCATATTCTAAACCACCATTTCCAACTTCTAATAAAAATTGTTTGTAACCTGTTGGAAGTTCAATACCATATTTAATTTCGAATTCCTCAATTTCTTTTTCAGTAGCCGGTTTGTTAATTTGATATTTGTGCGAACTTGCACCAAATTCTTGATATTCTGAATCTATAATTAGAACTTTCTCAAGTTTTATTTTTATTCTCTCTATTTGATTTAGTTCGTTCAAATTAAATTACAGATAACGGTTTAGCATATGGTTTGTTGCGTGATTTAAGGAACTAAGTTAGCAAATAAATCACAGATAGAAAATTCCGCAGGAATGTTCGTAAGTCGGCAGTGACCAAGCAATTAATTATACACGGCTTAAGTTTGTCTTTCATTAAATTTAACTAATAAATAGAAAGAACAAAAGAGAGAAATAAGATTAGTATACACGGTGAAGCTTTAGACTTCGACAACATTGATAATCCTCTCTCTTTTTCTACTAAGATTTCGTTCAGTTCTGTGAGACCTAGATCTCGTTTTCAAGTTGTTGAAACATCAGTAGCTATGTTCTTTCCAAAATTCAAGTTGTTATGAATAAATATAAAGAAATTTATAGAATAGACATTAGCAAAGATGTCTTTGATGTTTATGGTTCAAAAAGTGGACATAACCAATTTAAAAATGATGCAAAAGGTTTTGTAAGCTTTCTAAAACATTTACCAAAAGATGTTTTGATAGTCATGGAAGCTACAGGCTATTATCATTATCGTTTAGCACAGTTTTTATATAAGTCAGGACTTAGCGTTTCTGTAGTAAATCCATTATCTGTAAAGCGATTTATTCAAATGAAATTAGCCAAGGTAAAAACAGATAAAAGTGATGCTAAAGCAATAAGTGAGTATGGAGAAATTAATGATGTCCCATTGTACACGGCTTTAACAGATGTTCAGAGTGAGTGTTTACAATTGTTTAGACTATTGGATAGTTATATAAAACACAGAACAGCGACAAAGAATAAACTAAAAGGAGAAGAAGTTTTAGGAATTCCTTCAAGGTTTGTTTATCGTTCTTTAACTCGAAATTTGAAGCATTTAAACAAAGAGGTTTTAGTATTGGAATCTCGTCTATTAGCATTAGTAAAACAAGATCAGCAGCATCAATTAACATTAATAAAAAGTATTCCAGGAATGGGAGTTAAAACCGCTTTGTTTTTAATAATAGTAACCGATGGCTTTAAGAAGTTTGAAAACGCATCACAGTTATGTAGTTATGTTGGTATTACACCGACTATACGAAAATCAGGGAGTAGTGTAAGAGGTCGAAGTAGAATAAGTAAAGTAGGCAACAAGAAACTAAGGAATCTATTGTTTTTATGTTCTTTTTCAGCGTGTAAGCACAATAAGGCTTGTAGAGAGATTTATGAACGATTAGTCGCTAAAGGAAAAAGTAAGAATCTGGCATTAATAGCAGTAGGTAATAAGTTATTAAAACAGGCCTTTGCTATTGCTAAAAGAGGGAAGCCTTATGATGAAAATTTTGTTTCAAGATTAGCTTAAAATGGCTTGTTTTTTAACTCAGTTCTTTGTTAGCATTTGTTATTTCGCCAGAGTGTAATTGATTAATTCGTTTTCCTTTTCGTCTATTAAAGTTAAACTTCCATCATTTCCGTAAACATAATTCCAGCCAAAAGGTTCGTTCTCTATTCTATATGTTTTTGATTTAGCACCTGTTTTAATCAATTCAAGCTTTTGGATTCTTCCGTATTTTTTTAAATATACGTTATCATCTGACATTTTTACAATCGAAAATTCGCCTTCGTCAATTCGATCTTGATGATTTTGAAGATACCAACTATTTAAGACAGCGATTTCACTTAATTTGCGTAATTCATTTTGATATTCAAATGATTTTGAAAGTTCACTAATTATATCCTCAGTTTTTATTTTACTCAATTTATTAACGAGATTTTGATATTTTGCTTCCTGATTAAATAGAGAGTAGTTATAAAAGGTTAGCGATACGCTTTCAAGTTGATATGCGGGATATTTTCCTCCAAAACTATCAATCGCACCTCCAATTTCTGCACACTTTTCAATTATAGACCAGTAAGCTAATTGGGATTGTCCTATATAATTATGTGAAAGATTGAGAATTGGTAAAAATCCACTATAACCACCAGAGTTATATCCTTTAGTTTCGTGAATATCAAACAATATAGCAGTTTTAATCATATTCGATATTGAAATACTATCAGCAATTTTTAAATCACTTGTATTGACTAAAATTTCTTGGTCAATTTTATGTAAATCTTTCCAATATTCATTTACTTGAGTATCTGTTTCCAACTGCTCAATTTCTGCACGATATTCTTCAATCGGGATTTGAGAGAAACCGAAATTTACTGAAAACAGTATTGTTAATAGAATTGCAATGTTTTTTTTCATAATAAATGCTAACGTGATTGTGTATGGTTAGTTGCGTGGTTAAGCAACTAATTTAGCAAATAAAAACCGAATAGAGTATTCCGCAGGAATATTCGTAAGTAGGCTAGAAACAAGCAATTAATTATACACGGTGTTGGCACTACGTGCTTTAATTTTTCCGTTTCAGTTTTTCAATCGTCTTTAACATCAACTCACGGTTCTTTTTAGATGTCATCCATTTCGGAAGTCTACTACCAATGCTTTTATTCCGATATTCAATTCCGTTACGTTCTCTCAATTTAGCTTGGATGTGGTTTTCTAGAAATTCAATATGCTCAATGTTATATGCCCAAAATAAATTCCCATTCAGATTTTCAGATAGCCAAAGTGGTAAGTGAAAAAATGGGTCAATTCCGCCACCAACAAAGTAATGTCTTCCGCTTATTATTTTTTCATTCGAGGCATAAACTATAGAACTAGGTTTTTCAGATAGAATTTTGCTATGACCACAATTTGAGCAAACCAGTCTAACATCATACTCATCGGTTTTTCCAAAAGAAAATTCTGATGCTTTTACTATAGCTTTTTGCTCACACTTTGGGCAAATAACTAAAATATCTTTGATGAAATCATATGTCAAAGTTTGATATGAGTCTTTAAATCTTAATTTAGTCATTTTTGCGTTCGAGTTTCGGCATTAGTGCCAACGTTGTTGTATATGGAAAGTTGTGTTTACGAGCAATGAAATTCCGAAGGAATTTCAGCAGTGAGTAAATAAACAACTTCCATTATC
>NZ_JBBMRD010000012.1:0-106187 GCF_038900355.1 Olleya sp. AS48
TTTACTGCTTTTTTAGTTGCATCTTCCCAACTTTTATCAGAGTTTGATAATACTTCGATTACTTTTAATACTGCCATGATATTTAAATTTTTAATAGACTTAAAAGTTATTAATCATAAAAAAAACCTGAACGTTAAGTTCAGGTTTTTAAAATATAGTTTGTAAAGGGTATTAAATTTTAAAACCTAATGTTAATGTAATATTTGAGTTAGAATTGTCTATCGCGACAGTGTTAGTAAGTCCTGTGTCATATAATTGATAGTTTCTATCTTGTTGAGATTTGCTGTAAGATAAATCCAAATTAGTATTTCCAAAATTATAACCTAAACCTAGAGAATAGCCTTTTAAATCTCCAATAGTGTTTTTGTCTGCATATGGACTTTCTTCAATTCTATAACCTCCTCTAAAGCTAAATTGGTTTAGTTTGTATTCTGCACCAATCTTATATGTAGAGGCTGCAGTTAATGCATTTTCAATCAATGTATTTTGATAATTAAAGTAAGTGTCTGACGTAGGCTTAAATTTTGTTTTACTATGATCTTTTCTAGAATAATCAAAGCTTATTAAACCTTTTGTGCCAAATACGTAAGCTAAACTTCCTGTAATTTTACTAGGTGTTTGTAAACGATAGGTTTCATAAATATTAACAATGTTTGGATCTACAACTTTATAAAAGTTTCCATTTGTATCATCAATTACAAAAGTTTCTAAATATTGGGTTGTTTCGTCTTGTAAACTCATCCATGTTGGCGAGTCATAAGTTAAACCTGCTCTTAATTCATTTGTTAATTTAAATATACCACCTAATTGAAAAGAAAAACCTGATCCATTTGTAGATAGTGTATTGTCAAATAAAACGTCTCTTACAGTAGAGTTTTCATTTGAGTTGGTTTCGTATAAACTAGTGTAACGTTCGTAATTTAAAAAGTGCGAATTTAGGTTTAATCCAAAATAAGTGTCATCACCATATTGGGTACCAACATTAAAACTAATCTTACCATTATAACCTGTTGCTGCATAGCTGTAATCTTGTTTAAATGAATTACCTCTAATGTTACTTGTGTAGTTTTGATTATCATCATCAAAAGTTTCAGGCTCTAAGATGTATGAGTCATACCCTAAAAAGGCTTGCTGATTATCAAATCCATAAGCGCTACCTATTTCGGCATAAGCTTCGGTGGTGGATTCACCAGGAAATGCTGATATTTCATCCAAACGTAACCCTTGTGCATTAGCTAAAAAATATTGGCCAATACTAGTATTACCAGTTCCATTAGCTCTCCAATCATCCTCATAATTTTTAGAGATGTCATAATTAATCCCCAATGAAAATTTTCTCCATTTAGAATTATCATTGGTGTTTTTGAAAATAAAAACACCACCACCTTGATTTAAGTTAACTGAAGAATTTGATGAATTATTCATTCCGTTAAAGTAATTAGTGTCGTTTTTATTATTTTCAATACCTAAAGATACAGAGGCGTAACTACTTGTAAATACTGCAGAACCTGCAGGGTTTACGCTAAAAGCACTTAAGTCTCCTCCAAGCGCTCCAAAAGCACCACTCATACTTTGAAATCTTGCGGTTCCTTTAATGTCTCCACTGGAGTATCTTAATGCGTCATTTATGTTTTGAGCTTGACTTACAGACACAGATATAACACCTATGACTAGTATAAATAATTTTTTCATAGCAAATTTGATTTTGTATTTTAACCTCTTCCTCTTCTTGAACTACCTCCAGAAGTAGATCGACTTCTAGAAGGAGTACTTGATCTAGGTGTAGAGATGCTTCTTGGTGTAGAATTGTTACTTCTTGGAGTTGATGTATTTGTTCTTGGTCTAGGCGTAGATGTATTAGTTCTTGGTCTAGGAGTTGAAGTATTAGTTCTTGGTCTAGTCGTATTTAATCTAGGTTTAGAAGTAGAGTTTGTTCTTGGTCTTGTAGTACTTGTTCTAGGTCTAGTTGTAGTATTTGTTCTTGGTCTAACAGCTGAATTTCTAGAGTATCTTGAACTTAAAACAGAGTTTCTGTTAACAAGTGAACCTCTTCTTCCGGAATTGTATGATATGCCTCTTCTATGGTAACCACTGGTATAGCTATAACCATAACCATAACCAAAATTATTAAAACCGTAGTATGGTGATCTCCAGTAAGAGTTGTAAAAACTATTGTTCCATCCCCAACCATATCTCCAAGAATAAGGACTGTTCCATCCCCAATTATACCATCCATTCCAACCCCAAGGTCTGTTCCAACCCCATCCATAGTCGTTGTAAAAACCAGTATCGTGTATGTTGATTATAACATTACTATTAGTCGCTCCCCAACCTGCATTCTGTTCAGCGACTTCTATAGAATCATCATAGTTACCTTGATAAGTGTCAACGTCAGTAAATATTTCTTCAGTCTGACTATATATTTCTGCTTCATCAGCTTTTTCTTTAAAATAATTAGAGTAATAGTCATTATTATTTTCTGCAGGTATAGCCTCAGACTCATACTGTCTGTTTTCAGTTCCAGTATCATATATGCCATCAGTAGTTTGTCCAACATATTGGTAAGAACCGCAAGAACTTAATGCTAAAGCAGTGAAAAGAACAGTAAAAACCTGTACTTTATTAGTTAAGTAGTTAATTAATTTCATATCGTGTTGTTTTTAATTGTTGAACATTACAAAAATAGTTAGTTTTGTCCAACTATTTTATTATTTAACATAATCACAATTTTTGTGCCAAAAGACTATATATGAGTAAAAAACTAACAAGTAGAGCAGAAAATTATTCCAAATGGTATAATGAACTGGTGGTAGAAGCTGATTTAGCAGAAAACTCAGCAGTAAGAGGATGTATGGTTATTAAACCTTATGGGTTTGCTATTTGGGAAAAGATGCAAGCGGAGTTAGATAGAATGTTTAAAGAGACAGGTCATCAAAATGCATACTTCCCTTTATTTGTGCCTAAGAGCTTATTTGAAGCAGAAGAAAAAAATGCTGAAGGTTTTGCTAAAGAATGTGCAGTCGTTACACATTATAGATTACAAAACGATCCAGATAATCCAGGTAAATTACGAGTGGACCCTAATGCTAAGCTAGAGGAGGAGTTAGTTGTAAGGCCAACTAGTGAAGCTATAATTTGGAATACATATAAAGGATGGATTCAATCTTACAGAGATTTACCTTTATTAATCAATCAATGGGCTAATGTGGTACGTTGGGAAATGCGTACGCGTTTGTTTTTAAGAACAGCTGAGTTTTTATGGCAAGAAGGTCATACAGCACATGCTACTAAAGCAGAAGCAATCACAGAAGCAGAATTAATGAATAATATATATGCCACTTTTGCTGAAAACTTTATGGCTATACCAGTAATACAAGGATTGAAAACCGAAAGTGAGCGTTTTGCAGGTGCTGATGAAACGTATTGTATTGAGGCATTAATGCAGGATGGAAAAGCTTTACAAGCTGGTACGTCTCACTTTTTAGGGCAGAATTTTGCAAAAGCATTTGATGTGAAGTTTACATCAAAAGAAGGGAAACAGGATTATGTATGGGCAACATCTTGGGGAGTGTCTACTAGATTAATGGGAGCATTAATAATGACGCATAGTGATGATCATGGTTTAGTCTTACCTCCAAATTTAGCGCCTAATCAAGTAGTTATTGTTCCTATATATAAGACTGACGAACAATTAGAAGCTATTACCGAAGTGGTAAATGGCATAATGAAAGACCTAAGGAGTAAAAACATTTCTGTTAAGTTTGATAATAGAGACACGCATAGACCTGGAGCTAAGTTTGCACAGCATGAATTACAAGGTGTGCCTTTAAGAATAGCAATAGGATCAAGAGATCTAGAAAATGGAACAGTGGAGCTTGCTAGACGTGATACATTAACTAAAGAGGTTGTTGCATTGGATGGTTTAATTGATAAGGTTGAAGGATTAATGACAGAAATACAAGACACTTTATTTAATAAAGCTAAAACTTACAGAGATAATCACATCACAGAAGTAGATACTTTTGAGGAATTTAAAAAAGTTTTAGAAGAAAAGGGTGGATTTATCTCTGCGCATTGGGATGGAACTGCAGAAACTGAAGATAAAATTAAAGAAATTACCAAAGCTACGATTAGATGTATGCCTTTAGAAGGAAAAATTGAAAAAGGAATTTGTGTGCTTACTGGCAGAGAATCAGCACGTCGCGTATTGTTTGCAAAAGCGTATTAATTTTTTTTTAATTTTTTTTATAAAAATTGTTGCAACACTTAAATATAGTTGTATATTTGCACCCGCAATGGAAACGTTGCTAAGTTATTTGAAAGGGTTGTAAGTTTAAAAAATATGTTTTATATTTGCGCTCTCAATAATCAAATGGCCCGTTCGTCTATCGGCTAGGACGCATGGTTTTCATCCATGTAAGAGGGGTTCGATTCCCCTACGGGCTACAATTTTTATAAAAAAATAAGGAAACAAAAATGGCAAATCATAAGTCAACTTTAAAAAGAATCAGAAGTAACGAAGCTAAGCGTTTGTTAAATAAGTACCAACATAAGACTACACGTAATGCTATTAAAAAATTACGTGAATTAGAAGACAAGAAAGAAGCTGAAGCTTTATTTCCTTCTGTAGTATCTATGTTAGACAGATTAGCTAAGAAAAATGTTATTCACACTAACAAAGCTTCTAACTTAAAGTCTAGTTTAGCTAAGCACGTAGCTGCTTTATAATTAGCTTTTAGTTTCTATAAAATTATAAGTGCTTCATTTAATGAAGCACTTTTTTTGTGCCTTATATTTTGGTAGTCTTTGTTTTTTAATGAAGATACCGTCCTTTGGTGTTGCGTTAGCGGTAGTAGTGGATAGCTTTTGGCGAGCTTGCGCTTTGAGCCAAAACTTGTAACGGATGACGCGACCTATAACCTGATCTTAAATCAGGATATAGGTAACGCCCTAAAATTAAAAACTGCTAAACTTAAGAGTTTACTTTAGTGCATAAAAAAGCCTTAACGATTGTTAAGGCTTTTTTTTTAGTTTATGTTTTTAGTGTTTAACCATTCATTGAGATTAAAAACTCTTCGTTGTTTCTGGTTTGTTTAAAGCGGTCGTTTATAAATTCCATAGCTTCTACAGGGTTCATGTCTGCAAGGTATTTACGCATTACCCACATACGTTGGATTGTGGAAGCATCTAGTAATATGTCGTCGCGACGTGTACTTGATGATGTTAAATCAATTGCAGGGAAAATACGACGGTTAGATATTTTACGGTCTAATTGTAGCTCCATATTTCCGGTACCTTTAAATTCTTCAAAGATAACCTCGTCCATTTTAGATCCTGTTTCTGTTAATGCTGTTGCAATAATAGTTAGTGACCCTCCATTTTCTATGTTACGTGCAGCTCCAAAGAAACGTTTTGGTTTGTGTAATGCGTTTGCATCTACACCTCCAGAAAGTATCTTTCCTGATGCTGGTTGTACGGAGTTGTATGCTCTGGCTAAACGTGTGATTGAATCTAATAAGATTACTACATCATGTCCACATTCTACCAATCGTTTTGCTTTTTCTAATACGATGTTAGCAATTTTTACATGCTCATGCGCTTCTTTATCAAAAGTAGAAGCAATAACTTCTCCACGCACATTACGTTGCATGTCTGTTACTTCTTCAGGACGCTCGTCAATTAGTAATATCATTTGGTATACTTCAGGATGGTTTGCAGCAATTGCATTGGCAACATCCTTTAAAAGCATTGTTTTACCTGTTTTTGGTTGTGATACTATCATACCACGTTGTCCTTTACCTATTGGTGCAAACAGGTCCATAATTCGTGTAGAAATAGTCGCTTGCTTTTCTGCAATATTGAATTTTTCTTGAGGAAATAATGGTGTTAAATGCTCAAAAGCAACACGGTCTCTAACCACATTTGGGTTTTGACCATTTATTTTGCTTACTTTAATTAAAGGGAAATATTTTTCGCCTTCTTTTGGTGGTCTTACTTGACCTAATACTGTATCTCCTACTTTTAATCCAAATAAACGGATTTGAGATTGTGATACATAAATATCATCTGGTGATGAAAGGTAATTATAATCTGAAGAACGCAAAAAACCATAGCCATCTTGCATGATGTCTAAGACTCCTTCGCTTTCTATTATTGCGTCAAATTCAAAATCTGGTTCTCTGTAACGGTTACGACTGTCTTTGTTACCGTTATGTTGGTTACCATTTTTTTGATTGTTATTTTTTTGATTCTTTTGGTTGTTATGTTTTTGTCGATTAGGTTGCTTGTTATCACCTTGTTTATCATCTTTATTGTCGTTAGACTGCTTATTTTTTTGATGATTATGAACCGGTTTTTTTGGTTGTGGTTTAGCAGGTGCTTTTGTTGCAGGTGTTTTATCTCCAACCTCTGATTTTGCTTCTGCCTCAGGTTTTAAATCTAATTGAGGTTGCTTAGTATTGTCCTTTTGTTGTGCAGGTTTACTAACTCTAGCTCTTTTTGGTTTTTGCGTAGCTGGCTTTTTTGAAGCTTCTGTTTTAGCAGGTGCTTTTTTGACAGGTGTATCCTCTTTTTTTACTTCTAAAACAGCTTTTGGGTCTGCTGCTTGCTTATCTAGTATTTGATATACTAAATCTAATTTTTTTAATGAACGAAACTTTGAGACATTCAGTTTTTTAGCTATATCCTGCAATTCAGGTAGCTTCATTTCTTTTAATTGTGAGATTTCAAACATTGATGTTGAATTAACTTATGTGTTGATGTAATTTGAATTGATTATTTCTTGAAGAAAATAAGATATACTTCTGAAGAATTAACGTCTTGCTAGTGTGAGTGTTGCAAACCGTTACGCAATTATACAACTTTTATTTTAATTTTTTATTTAAGTACTAATGTTTATTCATTTTAATAATTGTCTAAATTTTTAATGATGTATGTTTCATTTATAATAAAAGAAACTATATTTTTGTCATTCATACCATTTGAAACTTTAATATGTTACAACGTATACAAACCATATATTTATTAATTGTTGCTGCAATTTCTGGTGGACTTATTTTTGTCTTTGAGTTATGGACAACAACTAATGAGGTTGTTGTGTTTGCAAAAGATGAGCTACTTGTTTTTGGTTTGTTTTTGGCATCAGCGTTATTAGCATTAGTTTCAATATTTAGCTTTAAAAATAGAAAGTCTCAATTTATGCTGGGACGACTTAATCAGATATTAAATTTAATTTTACTAGGATTTTTCGTGTATCGAATACTAAATGCATCTGGAGAAGCAAATGATGTTTCAGAGAAAGGTGTTGCGATTTTCCTCCCTGTTATTTCTATCGTCTTTTTGATTTTATCAAATAGAGCCATTAAGAAGGATGAAGATCTTGTAAAATCTGTAGATCGTCTACGTTAAACCTAACATCTTAGTAGTATTAGTGCGAGAAAAAACCGAAGCGAAAGCTTCGGTTTTTTTATTTTCTTGGATATTCAATAACTTCTAGATTTTCAATTTTACCATTATCAATGGTAAAGCGTAACATGGTACGTACATTATGAAAACCATGGATGCCAATTGCTCCTGGATTCATGTGTAATAAACCTAGTTTTTTATCCTGCATTACTTTTAATATATGTGAGTGTCCACAAATAAATAATTTAGGTGGATTTTTAGTAATTTCCTCTCTTACTCTAATATTGTATCTATTTGGATATCCTCCAATGTGTGTAATCCAAACATCAACACCTTCAATAGTAAACCGATTGTTTTCAGGGAATTCAGCTCTAGCTTTATTATTATCAATGTTACCCCAAACAGCACGAAGTGGTTTTAATGCTTTAATAGCATCTGTAACTTTAAGGTCACCAATATCTCCAGCATGCCAGACTTCGTCAGCTTGTTTGACGTGACTAAGTACAGCATCATCTATATGACTATGTGTGTCTGATAGTAGTAATATTTTTTTCATTTATACCAAAATTTTTTCGGGCGGATCTGTTTCTGCAAAAGTGCTAAACTTAAATTTATTTTTTTGTAAACTATTCTTAAAACTTTAGGCTTGTGAGTTGAAGCTTCTGTGTTTGTATTATCTTTGCTTTTTAGAATGTAAAAATACAGCTTTCTTGCGCTATTTTATAGAACTCGCTTATAACGGAACAAATTATCATGGTTGGCAAAATCAGCCCAACGCTATATCTGTACAACAAGTTTTAGAAAAAGCACTATCAACTATTTTAGGAGAAACTATTACTGTTATGGGAGCAGGACGTACAGATGCAGGTGTACATGCCAAACAGTTGTTTGCTCATATGGATACAGATGTTGCATTTAATATTGACACGTTGCAGTATAAATTAAATTCTTTTTTACCTAAAGATGTGGCTATTCAGTCCATATTTAAGGTAATACCAGACGCTCATGCTCGTTTTCATGCAACTAGCAGAGCTTATGTATATAGAATTGCGTTAAGGAAAAGTCCTTTTAATTTTGATCAGACTTATTTTTTAAAACAGTCTTTAGATATTGATAAGCTTAATCAAGCAACTAAAATATTATTTGATTACACAGATTTTCAGTGCTTTAGTAAGTCTAATACAGATGTACATACCTATAATTGTGATATTATGGAGGCAAAATGGGATGTGGTAGAGGACGAAATTCATTTTACAATTAAAGCAGATCGTTTTTTGCGTAATATGGTTAGAGCAATTGTTGGTACGCTAATAAATATTGGTGTTGGTAAGTTGGAAGTTAACGACATGCATACAATAATACAATCTAAAAATAGAAGTGAAGCTGGTTATTCCGTACCTGCTAAAGGTTTATATCTAATAAAAGTTGAGTATCCTGATACTATAAAATTAAATGACTAAGACTAAAGAAAATATTTTTGATTTACAGCTATTTAAACGTTTGTTTAAATACACAAAACCTTACAGAACCGTTTTTTACGCATTAATAGTGTCTGTTTTAATTTTAGGTGCTTTAAGTATTGCAACACCTGTTTTACTTAGAGAAATTATTGACGAGCATCTTGTTAAAAAAGATTACAGTGGTTTTGTATATCTTATAGTATTAATGGTTGTGCTATTGGTAGCACAAGTTTTGCTACAATTGTTTTTTATATTTTACTCGTCGTGGTTAGGCTTAAAAATGGTAAAAGACATACGTGTTAAACTATTTGACCATATTTTAAGCTTCAGGATGAAATATTTTAACACCTCTTCAGTAGGTGTTTTAATAACAAGAGCTGTTACAGATATGGAACGTATTGCATCTGTTTTTGGTGATGGTTTATTTACCATTGTTAGAGATTTATTAGTTATGGTTGTTATATCTGGTGCAATGTTATATTACAACTGGCAATTAAGTTTAATTGTGTTTGTAACGTTACCAATTGTTTTATTTGCAACTAAAATTTTTCAGCGTTACATGAAACGTGCGTTTGAAGATGTACGTAATGAGGTCTCTAACCTAAATTCGTTTGTGCAGGAGCGTGTAACAGGTATGAAAATTTTACAACTGTTTACAAGAGAAGATACCGAGTATAAAAACTTTAAAGAAATTAATAATCGTCATAAAAAAGCGTGGTTAAAAACGGTTTGGTATAACTCGATATTTTTTCCGATTGCAGAATTTTTAGGATCGCTAACAACAGGTTTAGTGGTGTGGTTTGGTGGTTTAAATATTTTAGTTGAAGGTAGTAATGTTACACCTGGAGATTTATTTATGTTTATTACCATGATCCCAATGTTGTTTAGACCATTACGTCAAATAGCAGATAAGTTTAATACGCTGCAAATGGGTATGATTGCCTCAAATCGCGTATTTAAAATATTAGATACAACATCGCATATTGATAATGCTGGAAACTTAATAGCAGATAACTTTAAAGGAGCTATTAATTTTAAAAATGTACACTTTAGTTATGTGGAGGATGAAGAAGTTTTAAAAGGGATTAGTTTTAATGTTAATGTTGGAGATACGGTTGCTATTGTTGGTGCAACAGGTGCAGGTAAAAGTACAGTTATAAATTTATTAAATCGTTTTTACGAAATCAATTCGGGTAGCATAGCAGTGGATAATGTAGATATTAAAGAGTATACATTAGTCTCTTTAAGACAGCAAATAGCAGTAGTGCTTCAAGATGTGTTTTTGTTTGCAGATACCATTTTAAACAATATTACACTTAGTAATCCAAATATTACCGAAGCTGATGTGGTCAAAGCAGCTAAGGATATTGGGATACATGATTTTATAATGAGTCTTCCAAATGGTTACCATTACAATGTAAAGGAAAGAGGTGTTATGTTGTCTTCTGGACAACGCCAATTAATCTCTTTTTTACGTGCCTATGTAACTAACCCAAGTATTTTGGTATTAGATGAAGCAACGTCATCTGTGGATTCGTATTCAGAACAATTAATACAAACAGCAACAGAGAAAATTACTAAAGGTCGTACCTCTATAGTTATTGCTCATAGATTAGCAACGATCCAGAAAGCAGATAATATAATTGTTATGGATGCTGGTTTAATTGTAGAGCAAGGAACACATGCCGAGTTGCTTAAAAAAGAAAATGGCTATTATAAAAACTTATACGAAGTACAGTTTTTGCAAGCAGAAAAGGTGGCTAGTTAATTTTTGATAAACCAAATAATATAGAAAAGTAACTAGTATTTAGTTGATTATATTATAATTAAGCAGAGATGCCTAATTTACTAAGCATTTTTTTTACTTTAATAATTTCTTCAGAAGATTTTAA
The DNA here is from genome assembly GCF_038900355.1 of Olleya sp. AS48. Taxonomy (NCBI): domain Bacteria; kingdom Pseudomonadati; phylum Bacteroidota; class Flavobacteriia; order Flavobacteriales; family Flavobacteriaceae; genus Olleya; species Olleya sp. AS48. Next base: position 10,757 of record NZ_JBBMRD010000012.1, read on the forward strand.
GTAAGCCAAATCACGATGTTTTCCATTGGTTAATTGTAGTGATAATCGTTTTGCACCAAAGACTTTTTTTTCTGTCAAACTAACAATTGTTTTTGTATCAATTTTTTCTTGACTTGATTTTTTAAAAATGAAAAAATATAGGACTACTATGGATACTAATCCTAATATAAGCCAGATTATTTGCATAAAACCAATTCCGCTTTCACTAATATAAGAAACGTTAAGAATAGCGTTTAATAGGTTTAAAATCATCAAAGCTTTTATCATAAAATATTGAGACTTTAATCCATCTTTAATGTCTATGGTATTTTCTTTTTCGTTATAAATAATGTTCATTTTAATTTTTAATTAAGGTGAAAACGCATAAAATGGTTGTAGAATAAAATGTTTAACAGAATAGAAATAAGACCTACTCTAAATCATCTTTCAAAATTTGAGCTAATTCAATAGTGTTTTCAAACGGAAGGAATTCGCCATTTCTAAAGCATGAAATCTGTCCAGTTTCTTCACTTACTGCAATTGCAATAGCGTCAGTACGCTCTGTAACACCAACAGCAGCACGATGACGTAATCCAAAACGTTGCGGAATGTTTTTCTCGTTGTTTACAGGTAAAATAACACGTGTTGCTTTAACAATATTATCTTGTATAATAATGGCGCCATCGTGTAGTGGACTATTTTTAAAAAAGATACTTTCTATAATTGGTTGTGTAACTTTAATATTCATTTCGTCACCTGTATTGGCTAAAAAATCAAGATTATTATTACGTTCTAACACAATTAAAGCACCAGTTTTAGAACTACTCATTTTATTGCAAGCAGAGATGATAGCATCAATATCTGTGGATGTACCTTGTTCTATCTTTAAAAACTTTAACTGACTTAAAAACTTGCGTCGACTAGCAAAGTTTGTGGATCCAACCATTAACAAAAACTTTCTGACTTCTTGCTGAAATACAATAATTAACGCAATAAAACCTACACTTATAAAACCACCCAAGATTTTGGTAAGTAAAACCATTTGTAAGGCTTCAACCGTTAAGTATATAAAATAAATAACTACAATACCAATAAAGATATTAATAGCTACAGTACCTTTAACCAGCTTGTATACATAATAGAGTAGTAGTGCTACTAACACCACATCAATCATGTCTATCCAACTGAATTTTAAAATGTCTTTAAATATTTCCAAGGGAAAAGGGTTTTTGTAAAATTAATATAATTGGATTGATTTAATCAAAAATGAATTCGTTATTACTAATTTCTGTGTTTTCAGTTTCAAAGGTTTTTATTATTGATTTTAATGAAATGTAATCTTGGAATAATAACGTTTTTTTAAAACCTAAAACAATATAACTTCCATTATGTTCAATTTCGTTTTGTATTAGCTTTTTAAGTTGGCTAAAATCACTTGAAATAGTTTTATTATCTATTGATATTTTAATATCATCTATTGAAAAACACATAATATCAATAATTTTATTGTCTTCATTTATAGGCTTATTTGAAATTCCTTCTTCGTTTTCATTTATGTATACAACTTCAGTAAAATCAATAAAGCCTAAATTTTTAATACTAGTATCATTACAAGTGTAATAATTTCTAGCTTTTTCATTTTTATGCATGGTTGCATTACGCTTCTTCTCTTGTAGTTTTATTATAGATGGTAACGCTTGTTCTAATGTTAAGCGCTTGTCAACGTTTACTAACCAGTTAGTAGAAATAATTAAGTTTTTTCGGTTTAACTCAACACTATCTTGTTTGGTTTCATCATAAAAAATATAAGCAGGAGAGACGTCTAAAATCTGAGTTATTTCTGCATTTTGTATTTCTGGTAGTTGTATTACTTTTTCGTTTCCGCAAGAAAAAAATAAAAATAGTACAGTAATAAATATAAATCTGTTAAGCATGTAATTTGTTATATAGTGTGATACATTCTTTAGCTTCTTTTACATCGTGCACGCGCAAAATTTTAGCTCCTTTTTGTAGTGCAATCACGTGTAAAGCGGTTGTTCCGTTTAAAGCATTTGCTGCTGTAGTATCTAAGGTTTTGTAAATCATAGATTTTCTGGATATACCTGCTAATACTGGCAATTCTGCAATATTTAATAATTCAAACTTACTTAAAAGTTTAAAATTTTGTTCTAAAGTTTTAGCAAAACCAAAACCAGGATCTAAAATTAAATCTATAATACCCAATTCGCGCGCTTTGGCGATACGTTCTGAAAAATAAAAATTAATATCCTTGATTAAGTTGCTGTATTGGGTTAGTGTTTGCATAGTTTGTGGTGTACCACGCATATGCATCATTATATATGGGACTTGTAAGTCGGCAATAATTGGTAGCATGTTGTCATCTAATAAACCTGCCGAAATATCATTAATTAAAGCAGCACCTTCAATAATAGTTGCTTTTGCTACTTGACTTCTAAAGGTGTCCACAGATATTATAATATCTGGAAAATGACCAACCAAAAGTTTTATTATTGGTACAATGCGTTGCAATTCTTCGTCTTCACTTACAAATGGCGCATTTGGTCTTGAGCTGTAAGCACCAACGTCAATAAACGTGGCACCTTCATTTAGCATGTTTTCTACTTGTTTTATTATTGAAGTTTCATCTTTATAACGTCCACCATCAAAAAAAGAATCTGGTGTTACATTTAAAATACCCATTACTTTTGGAGTACTTAAATCTATAAGTTTGCCTTTACAATTTATTGTCATTGATACACTTAAATATGGTGTTGGGATAACGTTAGTAAAACTTTAAACCCTAAACCTTGAACTTTAAATAATTTTATGCGAAATTTACGCAAAATTCAATTAGAGTTTATCAAATATGCAAGATACTTCAAAACAATACGATGCTGTAATAAAAACCTGTCGTGACCTTTTTATTAATAAAATGACAGATTATGGTAGTGCATGGCGAATTTTACGTTTACCATCATTAACCGATCAAATTTTTATAAAAGCACAACGTATTAGAGGTTTGCAACAAAACGATGTGCGTAAAGTTGACGAAGGTGAGCAAAGCGAATTTATCGGGATTATCAACTATTGTATTATGGCATTAATACAACTCCAAAAAGGAGTGGTAGAGCAGCCAGATTTGGAAGTCGAAGAAGCGACTGTTTTATATGACGAACAAGTAAAAGCAACAAAGCAGTTAATGAAGGACAAAAACCATGATTATGGAGAGGCTTGGAGAGACATGCGTGTTAGTAGTTTAACCGATTTAATTTTACAAAAATTATTACGTGTTAAGCAAATTGAAGATAATTCAGGTAAAACAATAGTAAGTGAAGGCATTGATGCTAATTATCAAGACATGATTAATTACGCCATTTTTGCAATGATACATTTAACAGAACAATAAAATTGCTTTTGCAATTTGATATTTATATATAGTTATGAAATACATAGTCGGTTTTTTAAGAATATTTGTTGGTATATTTTTTATTATTTCAGGATTTATAAAGCTTAATGATCCAATCGGATTTGCTTTTAAATTAGAAGAATATTTTGGACCAACCGTTTTAGATTTACCATTTTTTATTCCTTATGCTTTAGGGATTTCAATAATAGTAGTCGTTTTTGAGGTGCTTTTAGGTATATTTTTAATTATTGGATATAAACCTAAATTTACAATTTGGAGTTTATTATTAATGATAATATTCTTCACATTTTTAACCTTTTATTCAGCGTACTTTGATAAAGTAAAAGACTGTGGTTGCTTTGGTGATGCCATGAAAATGGATCCATGGGAAAGCTTCGGTAAAGATGTTTTTCTATTAGTTTTAATTTTAATTATTTTCTTTGGAATAAAATACGTTAAGCCATTTTTTGGTAAACTAGCTACCACTATTTTGTCTTTATTAAGTTTTATAGCTTGTTTAGGTTTTGCTTACCATGTGTTAATGCATTTACCAAGTATTGATTTTAGACCATTTAAAATAGGAAACAACATTACAGATAACATGATTGTGCCAGATGATGCACCACAACCAGTAATTGAGTATACGTGGACGTTTAATGAAAATGGTACAGAAAAACAATATATAACAGACGGTTCATACCCTGAATCTCCAGGAGAATATCTTACAGTGACAACAAAAACAATATCGGAAGGTTATGAGCCACCAATACATGATTTTTCAATTGAAAAAGATGGTGAGGATTTTACTCAGGACATCCTAACGCGACCAAATGTACTATTGGTAGTTAATTACAATTTAGCAAAATCTGAAAGTGATGGTTTAGTGGCTGTAAAACAAATTACAGACAAAGCAATCGCAAATGGTTATGATGTTATTGGATTAACAGCATCTGGTCCAGATGAGGCAAATGGTGTAATCTCAAATTATAAATTAGGTTTTGAGTATTATTTCTGTGACGAGACTGCTTTAAAAACAATCATCCGTTCTAATCCAGGATTATTAAAATTAGAAAAAGGGACCATCATCCAAAAAGTACATTGGAATGATATTGATCAATTAGAACTACCAAAAGTAGATAGACCAGCATCTAAGGTTATAGATGATGGAACAGCACATGTAGTTGATGATAAAGTTTTAAATAAAGAAGCGTTTGAAGCTTTACAGTTAAGTGAAGATCAAATTGAAAAGGTATCTGTTTTTAAAGGAGCTTCAGAGGTTAAAACGGTTATTGATTCAATAAACACAGCTACTGGTAAAAATTACACAAGTATTGTAAAAATTGTAACAAAAAAAACAGAATAACATAACTTCTATTGATTTGTAAAGCATAAGCAAATTATATCTAGAAACACATTAATTTGTAAAACAGTAAAACAACGTATTTAAAATAAATATACCCACTGATAACATACCTTCTAAATAAAACAGGTTACGCATTACTTACATTATTTGGTGTAATAACCGTTATATTCTTATTATTTAGTGTGCTTCCAGGAGATCCAGCACAAATGATGTTGGGTCAAAATGAGGATAGTCAGCAACTAGCAATTATCAAAAAAAAATACGGTTTTGATAAGCCTGTTGCTACGCAATATTTGTATTATTTAAACGATTTGTCTCCAGTATCATTTCACTCAAAAACAGAAGGTGACTACACCTATTTAAGTCAAAATAAATACGCAGCAACACAACTATTTGCAATTGGCAATACTACAATGGTTGTTAAATTTCCATACCTACGCGAGTCTTTTACAAAGCAAGGTAAAAAAGTAAGCCAAGTATTATCAGAGACGTTACCCAATACGTTTGTATTGGCAGTTTCAGCAATACTAATCGCAATCTTTTTAGGTGTTATATTAGGCGTGGTTTCTGCATTAAAAAAAGATACTTTTTTAGATAAAACCATTCAAATATTGAGTACCTTAGGTATGAGTGTACCATCCTTTTTCAGCGCCATATTATTTGCATGGTTATTTGGATTTGTATTGCATAAATACACTAATCTAGAAATGACAGGAAGTCTTTACGAGTTGGATGATTTTGGCGAAAAAATGCACGTAAAATGGAAAAACTTAATCCTACCAGCAATCGTATTAGGGATAAGGCCATTAGCAGTCGTGATACAATTAATGCGCAACTCCCTATTAGAAGTACTTAATCAAGATTATATCAGGACAGCCAGAGCAAAAGGATTATCAGAGTTTCAGATTATTAAAAAACACGCTATTAAAAACGCATTAAACCCAGTAGTAACTGCAATCTCAGGTTGGTTTGCAAGTATGCTAGCAGGCGCAGTGTTTGTGGAGTATATTTTTGGTTGGAACGGATTAGGGAAAGAAATTGTAAACGCACTTAACACCTTAGATTTACCTGTAATTATGGGATCTGTGTTAATAATAGCCTTACTATTCATAATAATTAATATTTTTGTAGATATAATATACACTTGGTTAGATCCAAAAGTTAAATTAGAATAAAACGTAACGTCATGAGAAAAAACATAGTAGCCGGAAACTGGAAAATGAATAACGATTTACCACAATCAGAAGCATTAATTTCAGATTTAAAAAGACAAACAAAAACATCTAATGCAGAGGTTATGATTGCGCCAACATTTACCAACTTATGGCATGCTTTTGAAGCTACAAGACATGACGATATCGAGGTTATTGCACAAAACATGCACTTCGCAGAAAATGGCGCATACACAGGAGAGGTAAGTGCAGACATGCTTAAAAGCGTAGGTATCCAAACAGTAATTTTGGGTCACTCAGAGCGTCGTGCATATTTTAACGAAGACGATGCTATTTTAGCTAAAAAAGTAGACCAAGCCTTATCTAAAGACTTACGCGTAATTTTCTGTTTTGGAGAAGAACTTGCAGACCGTAAAGCAGCAAACCACGAAGCTGTAGTAGAAAGTCAAATCAAAAACGCATTGTTTCATTTAGACGCATCAGCATTCAAAAATATCGTGTTGGCTTATGAGCCTGTATGGGCAATCGGAACTGGAGAAACAGCAAGTCCAGAACAAGCACAAGACATGCACAAATTTATCCGTAAAACATTAAATGACAAATACGGTAACCAAGTGGCGGACGACATGACTATCCTTTACGGAGGGAGTGTAAAACCAGCAAACGCCAAAGAAATTTTCTCAAAACCAGACGTAGATGGTGGATTAATTGGAGGAGCAGCCTTAAAAGCCGAAGATTTTTACGCAATCGTAAATGCCTTTTAAATAACAATAAAAATTAAAATAATTTGGGCGTTACCACAAGGGTCGCGTCTTCCGTTATATCTTTTTTTGCCATATGTGGCAGCAAAAAAAGGATGCCACTACAACCGCTAACGCAGGCTAATCTGCAAAATACAGTACAAATTATAATGTCAAATATTATTTACATAGGGTATTACTTTAAAGTGCAACCCATGCAACCAGGAACAGAAATCCTGATAGCAGAACTAGGTTACGCAGGATTTGAAAGTTTTGTAGAAACCGAAGAAGGGGTTACAGCATACATTCAAAAAGAAGAGTACACAGACACTATTTTGGACGATATCCAAATATTAAAGTCAGACGAGTTTGAAATTACCTATACCTTTGACGAGATTGAGCAAACCAATTGGAACGAAGAGTGGGAGAAAAACTTTAACCCAATAGTAGTCGATGATCTGTGCGCAGTACGTGCACCATTCCATGATAAGTTTGACACGCAATACGATATTATCATCGAACCAAAAATGAGTTTTGGAACCGGACATCATGAGACCACACACATGATGATCCAGCATATTCTTAAAAATGACTTTACAGATAAGTCCGTTTTAGATATGGGATGCGGTACAGCTGTTTTAGCGATACTAGCAGAGATGAAAGGTGCAAAACCATTAGACGCTATAGATATTGATAACTGGTGCTACTTAAATAGCTTAGAAAACGTGGAGCGTAACAATTGTAAACATATTTCTGTTTATGAAGGTGAAGCAGCACTTTTAAAAGATAAAAAGTACGATAGTATTATAGCAAACATTAATCGTAACATCTTGTTAAATGACATCTCAGCATATTCTAAATGTTTGGATGCAAACGGTACCTTGTTTTTAAGTGGTTTTTATCAAGAAGACATCCCAATGATAGAAAAGGAGTGTAATAATAATCAACTTTTTTTAAAGGATACATTAACCAAAAATAATTGGGTTGCACTTAAGTTTGAGAAGCAGTAAAATTGCTTAAAATCACAATTATCGATTAAATACATAAAATTTTAACAATTTTATTAAAAATAAACAGAGTCCTGTGGTTAAAACCTCAGGATTCTTCTTTTTTAAACAATTATCTTTGACCTGATAATTATCTCACATAAGATTAATAGCAAAATATCCTTAACCTAATATTTTAAGATTGTGTGAAACATTTTACGTAAAGCAAACCATTTATTAATTTAAAATTCAACCAAATATGAAGAAAATTAAATTTATGGCTTTAGCTAGCCTATGTTTTATTCTAGGATTACAATCATGTCAAAAAAACGAAGACACGATTATAGACGAAGAAGTTGCAGCAAGAGAAGTGTCTGCAGATCTTTTAGCTAAATTGGCAAAAGCACAAATTAATACCGACAATGCTAAAATAGTAGACTTCATGCTTCCTGATGGTTCAACTAAAGAAATGATTGAAGTTGAAGGTGATCTTTTTATGAGCGAAGAAGACATTTTAAACTTAGATGATGATGCTTCAGCATCAGAGCGAAATTATCGTACAAATAATTTAGTGTCACAGGGTAAAACCATTACTATTATTGGATATACAGGTGGTAGTAATGCCTTATCAACCAAAGAGAGAACTGCTTTGCAATGGGCTGTTGATAATTACAATGCGCTAAGCGGAGTTTCAATTTCATTTCAATTATCATTTGGGACTAATTACTCTTCAAAAGACATGGTAGTATATCATAATCCTAGTCAATCTGGAGCAGGAGGATCTGCAGGTTTTCCAAGTAATGGTAATCCGCATAAATTTGTTCAAATTTATGGTTTAGACAACTACGATACTAATGTTGTGGAGCATGTTATTACGCACGAAATTGGTCACTCCATAGGTTTTAGACACACAGATTGGTTTAATAGAGCTAGTTGTGGTCAAAATCAAAATGAAGGAGCAGGATCTATTGGTGCAATAGATTTAGGAGGTAATAATCCAGAGACATCTGTTATGCTAGCATGCTTTAGTAGTGGAGAGGATGGCGAGTTTGGAACTGACGATATCAATGCGCTTCAAATTATGTATTAAAAGTAATATGATATAATTTACAAAAGACTTCTGTGACGACAGAAGTCTTTTTTTATATCTAATATTTTTTTACTTTTATAAAAAAAAATAGTACGTATGAGTACAAAAGAAAAAATACAAGAAGAACACGAGGTAAGTACCTTAGAACAACCTAATAATGAAATTGTTGTTTATAATGACGATGTTAATACGTTTGATCACGTCATAGATACTTTAATTTATGCTTGTGACCATACACCAGAACAAGCAGAGCAATGTACAATTTTGGTACATTATAAAGGACAATGTACAGTTAAGACTGGAGCCTATAAAGAATTAGAACCACGATGTACAATGTTATTAGAAGCAGGATTAAGTGCTGAAATAATTTAAAAAAAAAGAGTCTTTAATTTTAAAGACTCTTTTTTTTTTGTTGTAATTACTTTCGTTTGCACGTGTTTATACCTAATATGGTATAAAGTGGACAAAAATTGATAAAGCTGGTTATTAAAAACATTATTGCAATACCCATTAAAACGTAAGCTAGAGTTCCGGTAATAACATTTAGATAATACAATAGTGCAATTAGTACAGCAACTAATACTCTTAAGCTTTTATCTAAAGCTCCCATATTTTTTTTCATGATAAAAGGTGTTAAGTATCTAAATGTAAGTATAAGTCATAAAAAAAGCAAGCTATAGTAGCTTGCTTTTTTTCCGTGACCTCGACTGGATTCAAACCAGTAACCTCTTGAGCCGTAATCAATAAAACCTACTTATCGTCGCTACATGTTTTGTGTGTAAATACTCTGTAAATCACTGTTTTGAGAGGTTTGTTTACTATTTGTTAATATTTAATAATAGTCTATTACACTATTTTTCTGCAAATTTTCTGCAAATAATATATATTTGCAGAAACATTTATGCCATGGGTTACAATATTTCAATTCGTTTAGATAATCGTAGAAAGAAAAAGTCTGGAATGTATCCAATAAAACTTCGTGTTTATGGAAAAGAAACTCAAAAAGAGAAATGGTATAATTTAGATATTGATTTAACAGAAAAGAAATTTCAAGAAATTTGGTTAAATCCAAACAACAAAAAGTTACGTGGTGAAAATAAAGAATTACGACTGAAACTTCAGGCTATAGAAAATAGAGCTAATGATGAAGCTAGTAAATTGGGTGTTTTTGATTTTAAAAATTTTGAATTTAAGTTGTTTAGAAAATCTTCTGATAAAAATAATCTTCAATTTCACTTTAACGTAGCTATTGAGAATTGTATCAAAAAGAATAAGATAAATACAGCAGAAAGTTTTAAATACACATTAAACTCGTTAGGAACCTTCAGTAATGAAGTTAAAAATTGTCCTATAGAGAAGCTAAAATTTCAACAAATAAATGTTGATTGGTTAAGAGATTACGAGTCTTATATGGTTAAAAAAGGTAAGAGCTATACAACTATAGCAATATACACTAGAACTTTACGGGTTATTTTTAATAATGCAATCGAAGCTAAAGACCTTAACCAAGAGTATTATCCTTTTGGTAAAAGTAAATATCAAATATTACGAACAAAAAAAGTGAAAAAAGCTTTAAACTCTAAAGAACTTAAAGTTTTATTTGATGCTAAACCTGCAAACGAGAATGAATCAAAAGCTAAAGATTTTTGGTTTTTTAGTTTTGCTTGTAATGGCATAAACCCAAAAGATATAGCACTCTTAAAATATTCTGATATTAAAGAGGATAAATTTACTTATTACAGAGCCAAAACTTTTGATAAAAAAGCTGAGAAAACCGAAATCATTATCTACTTAACTGATTTTACAAATAGTATTATAGAAAAGTATGGTAACAAAAATAAAAATAGCTTTGTTTTTGATATTTTGAATGAAAATGATGATGCAAACGAACAGCATAAAAAAATAAAAAACTTTACACGTTATATAAACGATCACATAAAAAGGTTGGCTGTTGCTAATAAATTACCGAGTGATATAAGCTTCTATTATGCTCGACATAGTTTCGCAACCAATTCTTTACGAAAAGGCGCTAGTATGGAATTTATTAGTGAAGCATTAAACCATAGTGATCTAAGCGTAACTAAAAACTATTTTGCTGGTTTTGAAGATGAAGCTAAAAAAGAATTTGCAAACTCAATAATGAATTTTTAAATATGATATATAAAGAAGAGTTTTACGAATTAATTACTATTCTGGCAAGTATTTCACCTTTAAATGCAGACTTAAAACTAGAAGAGATTATAGAGCATACTGCTGTTAAAGAAGAAAAAATTCACCTTCAATTAATCAAAGATTATTTAAATGATGATGAATTATATAGAGAAAAAATAGAAAAGCACTTATCAAATACAGTTGATATTGGGAATAACATAGTTGTTCATACAGATTTAGAACCATTATTTATTTTTGCATCTTTAGAGTTTTTTATATTCGACGAAGTTTTAAATGAGAGTGAGAAAAAAGAGCTCATCTTGAGTTATTTAAATACTTTAAATATTAAATTCGACGGTGATTTTGAGTATGATGATTTTTTAAAATCACAAGAATTAATGACTAAATACAGATTAGTATATCATAAAGAACTCTTTGATTTAGGAGCTGATAATCTGAAAAATTTAGAAATGATAAATGAGATTTTAGACGTTCTTAATTATCAGGAAAATATACTAGTAGGTTTAGATGAAACCTACCAGCAAATTTTTAAAACTTCCAAAAATTTTTTCACTAAAAAAAAAGAATATTTTAAAGATGCATATTTTATTGAAAGTGAATTAAAAAAATCTACATCACACACACCTACTATTAATAATACTTTAGATTATAGTAATTACACAAATGTGTTTAACCAATCCATGCCAATAGAAATAGCTGTTGACCATTTTAAAATCTTTACAGAAAAAAACAGTAAAAACGGTAAACCGTTTCTAACTGAAAAACAATTTGATATATTTATAAAGAAAGCATTTTGTGGAATCCCTAATTTAAAAAAACAGAAGTTCAATATGGCTCCTAAAGGAGAGAGCACTTTAGTTAAATATAGGTTTAGGGAGTTTTATGAAAGTTATTATCAATATTTCGGAACTGGTCAAGTTCTAGATAAATTTGTAGAATTACTTACAGATAACTTCGTTGGATGGAATTTTAAAAATGTTAAGGTTAATTTTGATAAAAAACCTAGTAAAACTATTCAATTACTAAAGTAACTACTTTTTTTACTACTGGTACTACGTTTTTTACTACTGCACTTACGGAAATTATAAATAACCTGTAATTAACCGCTATCATTGATAAATATTAATTTAAAACATTTAAAAATGATAGCATTTGAACAAACGCAACTAGATGTTGCAGAGGTAAAAAGAGACCTCAAAGAATTAAAAGCCTTAATTGAAAAGGCAGAAACGTTATCCCAAACGGATGACCCGCAAACTATTGATGACATTGTTAAGTTTTCTGGTTATACAAAACCAACACTCTATAACTATTGTCAAAAAAACACCATTCCTCACCATAAGAAAAACGGTCGTTTATTCTTCTTCAAGTCCGAGATAATAGAATGGATAAAAGAAGGAAAGCAAAAATGCACAACAGAGCTTGAATCTGATGTCGATACCTTATTGTCTAACCGTAAAAAGAGACTTAAATAATTGAAGGCTTAATAAAAGTTTTCATTTAGAGCGATTTAATCAATCGTTAGTCTAACGTTAAATTAACGCAAAATGGATAGATATACATACAATTGTAATTATTGTGGTGTCGAGTACACTCCAAAAAGAAGGTATAAACAGAAATATTGTAGCAATAGTTGTAGAGTAAACGCCTTTACAAAAAGAAAAAAGGTAACTAGAAATTTACCTACAAAAGAGAATCAAGAAAAACCATCAACAATCAATAAAATGAGTTGGTCTGGTGTAGGAAACGCAGCTGTAGGAACTTTAGCTACAAACATTGTTACAAATATCTTTACTAAAGAAGAAAATAAACCTGCAACAAAAGGAGATATAAAAAAACTAATTAATAAGACTCATCAGGGTGTGATTTTAATCAAAAACCTACCTCCAAGATATGATGGTACTAGAGCTTATTTCGATACAGCTCAGCAAATATTAATTTATAAATAATAAGAAATGGAAAATAATAAAACATATAAGCCAGATGGCTTAAATATAATAGAGGATATACACAAAGACTTATTAAGTCAATATGCAAATGAAAATAATGCGCTTTCAATTAAAAAATTAAGTTACTTAATAGCAAAAATAAAATTGGCAATAGAAGTAATTAACTATAACCCAAGATTGCCACTTTGTCAAATTGAGAAAGAAATAATTAAAATGTGTAAAGTAGATAGTTCAATTCAAGGAGTTGATGTGAAAATTTATTTTACTACAAAATTTGAAAAAATCGATTATTCCAAATTGGCTAGTTTAACAGTAAACGTTTAGTTATGAGTGAAAAATATTTAAGAATAGGTACAGCTTACTTTAAAGAAGTTAATATGCCTTTAAACAGCAAAGACACTATAAAAATGTTGAATCCTTGGTCAAAAAGTGAAATTATAACCGACCATGGTAAGGAGTACATTGAAGATATAAAAAAATATGATGGTTTTTGTTTAATCCCATCGCATACTAATTATAAACGTGTAATTAATGGGTTTTATAATAAATATGAAAAATTAGAACATAAATTTGAAAAAGGTAGTTTTCCAGAAACAGAAAAATTTCTCAAGCATATTTTTGGTGAGCAATATATTTTAGGCTTAGATTACTTAAGTGTTTTATGGCAAAATCCAACACAAGTTTTACCAATTTTGTGTTTAGTAAGTAATGAGCGAAATACAGGTAAAACCACTTTTTTAAATTGGGTAAAATCTATATTCCAAAATAATATGACAATTAATAATAATGAGGATTTTAGAAGTAGATTTAATTCAGATTGGGCTTCAAAGTTAATTATTGCTGTTGATGAAGTTTTATTAGACAAAAGAGAAGATAGTGAAAGGTTGAAAAATCTATCTACTGCAAAAACTTATAAAAGTGAAGCTAAAGGTAAAGATAAAGTTGAGGGAAATTTTTTTGGTAAGTTTATTTTATGTTCCAACAACGAAAAGAATTTTGTTTACATAGATAATTCAGAAGTAAGATACTGGGTTAGAAAAATTATTCCTTTCGATTTATCAAATGACCGACCAGACCTTTTAGAATCGTTAAAAAAAGAGTTACCGCACTTTATCCATTTTATAAACAAAAGAAAGATTTCATGTCCTAGAAAAACAAGAATGTGGTTTACTAAAGAGCAAATTCATACAGAAGCATTAGATATATTAATTAACGGTAATAAAACCTTTATAGATAAAGAATTAGAGCAAATTTTGTCAGATGAGTTTGCCTTGTTTGAAAAAGAAGAATTAAAGTATTCATTGGGTGACTTGGTAGATAAGCTTAGTAAAAATAATATAAGAACCAATTCTTTTAAATTATCTGAGTTAATAAAAAATGAATATAAATTAGAATCTAAGAATAGTACATATACTAAATATTATATGTCAACATCAGTTTCAAACACTCCTATTGTTGAAGAAACAACTCATAGAGGTCGTCATTATACTTTTACTAAACAAATGTTTAAAGAGTTAAGTTGATTTGTTGCAAAACTACTGTAATGCTATGCTAGCTAGTACTTACGGTAATAAACAACTCAACAACATTAAAACAACAATCACACGTTTTCTTATTCTATTACATTGGCTATGTTATTAAACTAAACAACATACTACAACATTTGATTAAACCCACATAACAACATACAACAACAACAACAACAACAACAACAACTTTTTTAATTGTTGCTACATTGTGTACAGCTTGTTTACTCTTAAAACCCTTATTATTCTATTGTTTCAAACAAATTAGCAACAATCAACAACAAGGTCTATTGGCTTTGGTTTTATTTGAGTAAATGAGAAAATGCTTATTATAAGACAATTTACAAGTTTATATAAGAAACGATAATATTTTTACTAGAGAAAAAATATGTAGAAATTAATAAGATGAGTATAATAAAGGAATTAACCAAAGTGATAGGTCACGCGCCTAAATTAGCTCGTGAGGTATGTTGTAAAAGCAATATGCTGAAGCATCTTGAAACTCTAAAAGAGAAAGTAAAGGTTGTGGCTTAAATAAAATAATTGCACAACCATTGCATTTAATAATTTGTATATTTGCTACGATGAAATTTTTAGCATTCATATTAGCTATAACAATGTTAGCATTATCTGCAATGCCTTGTTCTGATGGTCAAAATGTAGAAGACCAACAGCAAGAGGAAATAACTGCTGAACATAATCATCAAGAGGATAGTGACGATTCTTGTCCTGTTACTTGTATTTGTAATTGTTGTGGTATGTCAATTAGCTATGAGCCTTTGGCAATATTTCAGTTATTAACTTTCAATAAAATTCCCACAAAATTAGTGTCTACTTATCAGTCAAATTATAGATTTGATTTCCAATCTAATATTTGGCAACCGCCACAAGCTTAATTCAGTTTTTAAAGGATAGCTATATCCCTTTTTAATGTTTTCACTTTCAGGAAAGCATTTGCATTTTTTTTAACTGAATTAATACATTTTCTATGATTAATAAAATCATTGATTTTTCAATCAATAACAAATTCATTATTGGTTTGCTTACGCTTACCATAATCGGAACAGGTATTTGGAGTATGACCAAAGTGCCAATAGATGCTGTTCCAGATATTACCAATAACCAAGTACAGGTTATAACACAATCCCCCAATTTAAGTACTGAAGATATTGAGCAAATTGTTACTTATCCAATTGAAGTGGCAATGAGCAATCTTCCTGATGTTCAGGAAATAAGGTCAATTTCTCGTTTTGGCTTATCTGTGGTTACTATTGTATTTGATGATGATATGGGAACATATCTACCTCGCCAATTAGTAGCCGAAAAACTAAACGAAGTCAAAGAGCAAATACCTGCTGGATTTGGCGAACCTACAATGGGTCCTATTTCAACAGGTTTAGGAGAGATTTACCAATACACACTAAAAGTTGCACCAGAGTTTAAAGACAAATACAACATTGCAGATTTACGCTCAATGCAAGACTGGATTGTACAGCGTCAAATGGCAATGGTTCCTGGTGTGGTAGAAGTAAACGCTATTGGTGGAAAAATAAAACAATACGAAGTAGCGGTTGACCCAAACGATTTAAATGCTATTGGCCTTACCATTACAGATGTGTTTAATGCACTTGAAGCCAATAATCAAAATACAGGAGGTGCATATATTGAAAAGAACCATCAAGCTAATTTTATTCGTGGTGAAGGCTTGGTGAGAAGTTTAGAGGACATTAAAAAAATCACTGTCAAGAATATTAATAATATACCTGTCACTATTGGTGATATTGCAACAGTACAATTTGGCTCTGCAATTCGTTACGGTGCATTAACCCAAGATGGTGAAGGAGAAGTTGTAGGTGGATTGGTAATGATGCTAAAAGGAGCTAATTCCAATGATGTTATTGCCAATGTAAAAGAGCGAATGACTCAAATTGAAAAGTCGTTACCAGAAGGCATAATTATTGAACCATTATTAGACCGAAGTAAATTAATTGGCGAAACAACTTCTACAGTAACAACTAACCTTATTGAAGGTGCATTAATCGTCATTTTTGTGTTGGTCTTTTTGTTAGGTAATTGGCGAGGAGGTTTAATAGTTGCCTCTACTATTCCATTATCCTTATTATTCGCTTTTATTTTAATGAATGTTTTTGATGTTTGGGTAAACCTAATGAGTTTAGGAGCAATTGATTTCGGAATCATTGTAGATGGTGCTGTAATTATTGTTGAAAGCACTGTTTTTCTTATAGCATCACAAGTTTTGAAAAAGAAACAACTTACATCTAAAGAAAGAGATAAAGTTGCTTCTAATGCTTCAAAAAAGATGATGAATGCTGCCTTCTTCGGTCAGTTGATTATCCTTATAGTTTTTCTACCCATTTTAGCCTTACAAGGTATTGAAGGAAAGATGTTTAAACCAATGGCTTTGACTTTTATTTTTGCTATGATTGGTGCAATGGTACTTTGTTTAACCTATGTGCCTATGATGTCAGCTCTAATATTAAGAGCACCAAAAAATGATAATAAATCCTATGGAGATAGATTTGTACATTGGGTTGAAGACAAATACCAACCCTTATTGGTTAGAGCCTTGCGAAAAGGGAAATGGGTAATTGGTATTGCAGTTGTGTTGTTCGGAATAACCGTTTTTATGTTTTCAAGAATGGGTGGCGAGTTCATTCCGCAACTCGATGAAGGCGATATTGCATTTCACGCTATTTTAAAACCAGGTAGTTCACTTACAGAAACTATTGAAACTACTACCAAAATAGAACAAATAGTAAAAGCAAAATTTCCAGAAGTCGATAAAATTGTGAGTCGTATTGGTGTTGCCGAAATTCCAACCGACCCGATGCCTATGGATATTGCCGATGTTTTTGTAATCCTGAAACCTAAAAGTGAATGGACTACAATAGAATCAAAAGATGAATTGATTGAAGCAATGAAAGAAGCAGTTGAAATGGTTCCTGGTGTTAATTATGAGTTTACACAACCTATTGAAATGCGTTTTAACGAGTTATTAGAAGGTGTTCGTGAAGATATTGCCATAAAACTTTATGGTGAAGACATTGACATTCTATCTCAAAAAGCCGAAGAAATATCTAAAATTATCGCAGGTACTGAAGGTATTGGCGATATGAAAGCGGAAGCCACAACAGGTTTGCCACAAATGACAATCAATTACAACAGGAATAAATTGGCGCAATATGGACTTCAAATAAATACGCTTAATCAAACCGTACAATCTGCATTTGCAGGTGGTACAGCAGGTGTGATTTTTGAAGGTGAAAAACGCTTCGATTTAGTAGTACGATTAAGTGATCAAAACCGTAAGGATATTTCAGATGTTCAAAACCTGTATATCAATTTACCTTCAGGTGCTCAAATTCCTTTGCGTGAAATTGCAGATGTAAGCTACAAAGCAGGACCAATGCAAATAAGTAGAGACAATACTAATCGAAGAACCTATGTAGGGATAAATGTAAGAGGACGTGATGTAAAATCGCTGGTCACTGAAATAAAGTCAAAATTAGATGCACAACTGGAATTACCATCAGGTTATTTTATTCGATATGGTGGTGCATTTGAAAATCTGGAACGTGCCAGCAACCGATTACAAACCGTTGTGCCTATCGCCTTATTACTCATATTTATACTAATATACTTTGCATTAAAATCACTACCTCAAACCTTAATGATTTATATAGCCATCCCAATGGCAACTATTGGTGGTGTTGTAGCCTTATGGTTGCGTGATATGCCATTTAGTATTTCGGCAGGTGTTGGTTTTATTGTGTTGTTTGGTGTTGCGGTATTAAATGGATTGGTAATGATAAGTGGACTCAACGAATTAAAAGACGAAGGTGTAACTAATTTAAAGGATAGAATAGTTGAAGGTACTAAACGAAGAATCAGACCTATTATGCTAACTGCTTTTACAGATGTATTAGGCTTTCTACCAATGGCTATTTCATCATCAGCTGGTGCAGAAGTACAACGTCCTTTGGCAACTGTAGTTATTGGTGGATTATTAACTTCAACTTTGCTTACCTTATTTGTTTTACCAATTTTATATCATTGGGTAGAAAACAAATATTTTACGTTTAAGCCAAATAAAAAGTTAGTAACAGCAACAGCAGTTGTATTATTACTATTTGGTTTTTCACCACAAAGTAATGCACAAGAGTTGAATGATACAATTCCCGAAATTTCATTACAGGAAGCTGTTAAACTCGCAAAAAGTAATTATCCATTATTGAAGCAA
The DNA here is from genome assembly GCF_038900355.1 of Olleya sp. AS48. NCBI lineage: Bacteria > Pseudomonadati > Bacteroidota > Flavobacteriia > Flavobacteriales > Flavobacteriaceae > Olleya > Olleya sp. AS48. The sequence continues at coordinate 29,401 of NZ_JBBMRD010000012.1, forward strand.
AAGCAGTTGGAAATTACAAAACAAGAACAATTAAAATCGACTGCCTATGATTTCGGAACGACTCAAATTTTTACAGGTGGAGAAGAAATTGATAATGGAAATGGCATCTATACAACCATTGGTATTGGTCAATCAAATATCGATGTATTTGGCATTGGTTCTAAAAAGAAGCTACAAGAACAACGCATTCAATTGGCACAAAAAGCCTTTCAACTTTCCGAGTTGGAATTAGAATTGGAAGTTAAAAAAGCTTGGTCTAATTGCTATCAAATGAAACAAAACTATGATTTGTATAAGGAATTGGATTCCATTTATTCCAAATTCGAGCAAGCAGTAGCTTTAAATTATGAAGTCGAAGCTATTTCTAAATTAGAATATTCGGCAGCAAAAAATCAAGCGTTTCAAATTCAGAATAAAAAAGCGCAAGCCTATAGTAATTATCTTATTGCCTTACAGCAATTCAATTTGTGGTTGGTATCAGAAGAAATTTTTACAGTTTCAGATGAATTTGAGGTAGCGATAGATAGTGATATGGAAACGTTCAGTATTGAAAGTCATCCATTGTACAGTATGTCGCAGAACATTGTAGATGAAGCGGAAGCTAAATATAAAGCTGCAAAAGCAGATAATTTGCCAAAGTTCAATCTTCAAGGTGGTATACAGAAAGTAAATGGCAATTCAGGATTTTACACCTATCAAGCAGGAATTTCAATTCCGTTTTTATCAGGTACTAACAAAGCACAAGTTAGAAGTGCTAGAATTGATAAAGAAATAGCAGAAACCAATGTAGCGTTCAAAAAACAGGAAGTACAATCAAGGTTTGTTCAGGCTAAAGAAAATTATATGAAATGGAAAACATCTTGGGAGTTTTACAAAGACCAAGTTTTACCATTAACAAAAGAGCAAAAAACAGGTGCATTACTGGCATATAGAGAAGGCGAAATTGATTATACTGCATTTACGCAGTTGATAAAAGAAGCAATTCAATCGGAACTGGAAGCACAGACTGCATTAGTAAACTATTTAGAAAGCACATTTCAATTACAATATTTTAATAAATAAGACAATGAAAAACAAAATATATAAAATCCTTACCGTAATCGTGTTAGCCATATTTGTTTCAGCTTGCGGAAATAAAGAAAATCATAACGAGAATGATGGTCATTCCCACGATGAGGAAGAAAAAACAGAAGTTAACGAAGAGCATCACGATGAAGACGAAGTAATGCTTTCACAACAGCAATTCGATGCATTGAAAATGAAAATAGATACGTTAGCATTACGTAATATGAGCGGCTATGTAGAAGCAAACGGAACGTTAGAAGTACCACCACAAAACGAAGCAGCTATTACTACTGTTGTTGGTGCAAATGTCGTTTCAATTGAAGTGGTTGAAGGTGATAAGGTTAATAAAGGTCAAGTTGTGGCTTATCTATCGCACCCAAATATCATACAAGCGCAAACGGATTATTTAAACGCTTATAGCAATAGCGAGCTTGCAAAGAAAAATTATGAACGTCAACAAAAATTATACGATGCTAGTGTTGGTTCTGGTGCTAATTTCCAGAAAGCAGAAGCAGAATATCAAGTATCAAAAGCAATGGTTAATGGTTTAGAAGCGCAATTAAGAATACTCAACGTTAACACTACATCAGTTCGCAATGGAACAATTGCACAGCGCATAGCATTGCGAAGTCCAATAGAAGGCTTTGTGCAAAAAGTTGAAGTAAAAACAGGTCAATATGTAGAGCCACAAACCGAATTATTTGAAATTGTAAATACGCATCACGTTCACGCCGATTTAATGGTTTTTGAAAAAGATGTTTATAAAGTACAGAAAGGTCAGAAAGTTAACTTTACGGTACAATCCATACCAAATGCAGAGCTTATCGCAGAAATCTATTCCGTAAGCAAAACCTTTGAGGACAACCCAAAAGCAGTCCACGTTCACGCAGAAATAGAAAACAAAAAAGGTAACTTAATTCCTGGTATGTATATTCAAGGTAAAATTCAAGTAGATAATACCCAAACAAAAGCTTTACCAGAAAGTGCAATTATAAAAGAAGGCGAAAGATATTATGTGTTTTCAGTAGAAAAAGAAAATGACGATTGGAGCTTTAAACCTATCGAAGTTGTGTTAGGCACTAAAGATGGTGATTGGGTATCGGTTCAATTTACTGAAAACATAGAAAGTAATACAAAATTTGCTTATAACAATGCTTATTATCTTAACGCAGAAATGAAAAAAGGAGAAGCAGAACACGCACATTAATTATGGAAACAATAGAACAAGTATTAGAGTCAAAAAATATTCGTGTTACAGCAATGCGTTTGCTTATATATAAGTTTCTTGCAGAAAAAGAGGTCGCTGTTACTTTAAGTGATATTGAAAATGCTTTCGCAAAAGCAGACAGAACCACTTTATACAGAACTATTAAAACCTTTGAAGAAAAGGCTATTGTGCATCAAATAGACGATGGTACAGGGATTACAAAATATGCATTATGTGAAAAGGGATGTAATTGTGAAATTGAAACCGATTTGCACTTACATTTCCATTGTAATAATTGCAATGAAACCATTTGCTTAACAGAACATAAAATACCTCAAATAAAAGTGCCAGATGGTTTTGTGTCAGAGAATGTAAATTTGGTGGTAAAAGGTATTTGCGATAAGTGTAGTGTCTAATTATTGCACTTCCATTGCACTTACTATTAAAGTACATTTATCCAAAATTAGAGGATATGAAGTTTAATACTAAAATACCTAAAAATCTAAAACAGGCGTATAACGAAGAAATAAAACAATACAGTTTCTGTTTAGAAAATAAACAATTTGGTGATGCTTGGTATCATTTAGAACGTAGTCATATAATAGGACAATCTTATCCTATAGAACATACCTATTCACATTGGCTTATGCTAAAGTTTGGATTTAGACAAAAAGATACTAAAGAAGTAATAGGTCAAATAATTAGGTTGCTTGTGGGTGGCTGGAAATCATTTATAAATCACGTTCCACTTGGTAATACAGGTGGAGCAAACGTGCCACCATTAAAACGAATGCCTATTCCCAATGACATTGAAAAATTATTAGATATTAAATGAAAAAAAAGAAAGTCAATTTAAAAGATTTAAAACCAAATTCAGAAGAACAACATTCTCACGATGATGGTCACGACCACGGAAATGGAAGTGCATTCAAAACATACATTCCTGCTATTATAAGTTTTGTTATGTTAATGGTAGGTATCGCTGTAGATTATTTTGATACCATTCCTCAATTTGAAGGATGGATTCGAGTAGTTTGGTACACTTTAGCATATATTCCTGTTGGATTTCCAGTAATTAAAGAAGGATGGAAAAGTCTTATAAAAGGCGATGTTTTTACCGAGTTCTTTTTAATGTCTATTGCTACAATTGGTGCATTTATAATTGGTGAATATCCAGAAGGTGTTGCAGTAATGCTATTTTATGCAGTAGGTGAATTATTTCAAAACGCAGCAGTAAATAGAGCAAAAGGAAATATAAAAGCATTATTGGATGTTAGGCCAAAAGAAGCCAATGTATTTCGTGATGGTGATTATGTTAGTGTGTCGCCAGAAGCTGTAAATATTGGAGAGAAAATTCAAATTCGTGTAGGCGAAAAAATTCCATTGGATGGTATTTTATTATCCGAAAAAGCATCTTTAAATACAGCAGCATTAACAGGCGAAAGCAAACCAGATTCTATTCAGAAAGAAGCCAAGGTTTACGCAGGTAGTATTAATTTAGAAAGCGTTATTGAAGTTGAGGTAACCAATAAGTTTGAAGACAGTTCTATTGCGAGAATATTAGACTTGGTTCAAAATGCTACAGCACGTAAATCTAAAACAGAATTGTTTATCAGACAGTTTGCTCGTATCTACACACCAATTGTAGTGTTTTTAGCTTTTGGTGTTACTTTTATACCTTACTTTTTTGTAGATGATTATGTCTTTAGAGATTGGTTATACAGAGCATTAATTTTCTTGGTAATATCTTGTCCTTGTGCGTTAGTGATTTCAATTCCATTAGGTTATTTCGGTGGATTGGGAGCAGCTTCAAAAAATGGAATATTATTTAAAGGTGCTTCATTTTTAGATGCAATGACCAAGATAAATACTTTGGTAATGGACAAAACAGGAACCGTTACCAAAGGTGTTTTTAAAATCAAAGAAGTAAAAGCAATCGGTTGGAATGAAACCGAATTTATGCAATACTTAATGGCGATGGAAGAACAATCCACACATCCAATTGCTAAAGCAATTTTAGAGTATAAGGCTGAAGGAGAGGATTTTGAAGCACAAGACGTTTCTGAAATTGCAGGTAAAGGTTTAAAAGGCATTGTAAATGGTAAAACAGTTTTAGTAGGAAATAAAGCCTTAATGACTACTAATAATATTGATGTTCCATCTGAAACGGAATCTATTGTAGAATCGATAGTATTAGTTGCAATCGATAATCAATTTGCAGGTTATGTAGTCATAGCAGATGAATTAAAGGAAGATGCAAAAGAAACTATTACAGCATTACACAAAGTAGGCATTAAAAATATTATGATGCTTTCCGGTGATAAAGATTCCATTACGCAACAAGTCGCTAAAGAGTTGAACATCGAAAATGCTAAAGGTGGTTTGCTACCAGAAGATAAATTAAACGAAGTAGAAATTTTAAAGAAAAATCCTGAAAACAAAATAGCCTTTATAGGTGATGGTATTAACGATACACCAGTTTTAGCAGCGAGTAACGTTGGTATTGCAATGGGTGGTTTAGGTAGTGATGTAGCTATTGAAACAGCAGACGTTATCATTCAAACCGACCAACCTTCAAAAGTTGTAAGAGCAATAAAAATAAGTCGTTCCACACGAAAAATTGTTTGGCAGAATATCATTTTAGCATTTGGTGTTAAAGTCATTGTCTTGATTTTGGGAGCAGGTGGTTTAGCTACAATGTGGGAAGCAGTTTTTGCAGATGTAGGAGTAGCATTATTAGCAATTTTGAATGCAGTTAGATTACAACGTATGAGTTGGGATTTAGCAGATTAGTCAATTAAACTTCTGTTAAATAAAATCAATAGTTGTAAAATTTTTATACATTTGCAATTAGATATGAAGCAAATTTTCCATAAAATAATGTCTTTAGCAATGGCTTTTGTAGTGTTATTCTCTATAATGTCATTTACTGTGAATATGCATTATTGTGGAGATACTTTAGTAGAAACGGCTATTTTCCATAAAGCCAAAGGTTGCGGTATGGAAATGGAAAAACCTTCAACTGATGGTTGTTCAATCACCAAGAAAAATTGTTGTGATGAGGAACAATTAGTTGTCGATGGTCAAGATGAATTACAATTGCAAGTTGACAAAATCTCATTTGATCAACAGGTATTTATCGCTTCATTTGTTTACACTTACATTAACCTTTTTGAAGGTTTAGATAACAATGTATCTTCTTTTGAAGAATACGAACCACCACTCGTCATAAAGCAAATCTTCAAGATTGACGAGACTTATTTAATTTGATTTTTAAACAATAGACTCTTTTATCCTATGACAGCAATGTTGTAAGGATAATTTGCTGTATTCGGTGTTTTCTTAATACCGAATGAATTTTAAAATGATTGATAGTGAATTTGAATTATATTTTCTTTAGATGAAATAGAAAATATAAGCATAGCCAAAGTTACGGTTCTATTTTATATTGAAATATAAAGGAAATAGAACTGCGAAGCACATTACGAACACCTATTTATGCTATAGAATAGATGTGAGTAAACTAATTCAATCGATTATTTTGAAGTTTATCAGGTATTCTACCAATGTCTAACTGTTTAATAATCAAATTTTATGCTTAATAAAGCAATCAAATTTCTCATCGAGAATAAACTCGTTGCAGTACTACTTCTCGTCCTTTTCGTAGGATGGGGAACAGTAAATGCACCTTTTAATTGGGATACAGGATTTTTACCAAGTAATCCTGTGGCTGTTGATGCCATTCCGGATATTGGAGAAAATCAACAAATTGTATTTACAAAGTGGGATGGTCGTTCGCCACAAGATATAGAAGATCAAATTACATATCCATTAACCACATCCTTGTTAGGGATTCCTGGAGTAAAAACCATTCGTAGTTCTTCTATGTTCGGCTTTTCAAGTATCTATATTATTTTTGAAGAAGACATCGAATTTTACTGGAGTAGAAGTCGTATTCTCGAAAAACTTAATTCCTTACCAAGTGGTTTATTACCCGAAGGTGTTAATCCTGCATTGGGTCCAGATGCCACAGGATTAGGACAAATATTTTGGTACACGCTTGAAGGTCGTGACGACAACGGAAATGTAACTGGTGGTTGGGATTTGCAAGAGTTACGCAGTATTCAGGATTACTATGTAAAGTATGCGCTGTCCTCTGCAAGTGGTGTATCTGAAGTTGCATCTATTGGTGGTTATGTACAGGAATACCAAGTAGATGTGAATCCAGAATTGATGCGTCAATACGACATTGGTTTAAACCAAGTTGTAAAAGCAGTTAAGGAAAGCAATAAAGACATTGGTGCACAAACATTGGAAATTAACCAAGCCGAATATTTAGTTCGTGGTTTGGGTTATGTGAAATCCATTTCAGACATTGAAAATGCAGTAGTTACTTCCGAAGATTACACTTCTATTAAGATAAAGGATATTGGTAAAGTTTCATTAGGTCCTGCAACAAGACGTGGTTTATTAGATAAAGAAGGTGCAGAGGTTGTTGGTGCAGTTGTGGTAGCTCGTTATGGAGCAAACCCAATGGAAGTCATTAATAACGTAAAGGAAAAAATTAATGAATTAAGTGCAGGATTACCTTCAAAAATTTTGGCAGATGGAAGAACATCGCAAGTAACCATAGTGCCTTTTTATGACAGAACAGAACTGATACAAGAAACTTTAGGTACACTCAATGAAGCCTTAACTCTTGAAATATTGATTACCATTTTAGTAATAATTATTATGGTGTTTAATCTTCGAGCTTCCGTACTAATTTCTGGACTATTACCTGTTGCAGTTTTAATGGTATTTATTGCAATGAAACTCTTTGGTGTAGATGCCAACATTGTCGCTTTATCAGGTATTGCTATTGCTATTGGTACAATGGTCGATGTTGGTGTCATACTATCAGAAAATATTATTCGGCATTTAGATGAAGATGATGGAAATCAATCCATTAACACAGTAGTATATAACGCAACATCCGAAGTTTCAGGCGCAATCGTAACGGCAGTTATGACTACGATTATCAGTTTTATTCCTGTTTTTACAATGATAGGTGCTGAAGGTAAATTATTCAGACCATTAGCCTTTACAAAAACCTTTGCATTAACAGCTTCTATAATAGTAGCGTTATTTTTAATTCCACCGTTTGCTGCATTTTTATTCAGAAAGAAAAACATTAAAAACACTTTTAAATATGTTTTAAATGGCGTTTTAATAGCATTCGGAATCGTAGCAATAGTCTATGGATATTGGTTAGGATTGATTTTGATAGCGTTTGGAATTACAGCAGGTTTCAATCTTCAAAGTAAGATAACAGACAAGCAAGCTAATCTTATCAATATCATTATTTCAGTATCAGCTATTGTGTTCTTGTTAGCCGAATATTGGAGACCGTTAGGCGTTGATAAAAGCATTTTTTGGAATCTCATTTTTGTGAGTGTTATTTGCTTTGGTTTATTAGGTGCTTTCTCATTATTCATCAAATATTACACACGCATTTTAAGATGGTGTTTAGATAATAAGTTACTATTTCTTTCAATTCCGACTGCAATTGTAATTGCTGGTTTTTTCATTATGAAAAACACAGGTAAAGAGTTTATGCCCTCATTAAATGAAGGCTCATTTTTACTAATGCCAACCTCGATGCCACATTCTGGTGTAGAAGAAAACAAACGTGTTTTACAGCAATTGGATATGGCTGTCGCCAGTATTCCAGAGATTGAAACCGTAGTTGGTAAAGCAGGTCGTACAGAATCAGCTTTAGACCCAGCACCACTTTCAATGTATGAAAATATCATTCAGTACAAACCAGAATATATGCTGAATGAAAACGGAGTACGCCAACGCTACAAAATAAATGATGATGGCTTCTTTGAATTGAAGGATGGTCGTTTGGTTTCTAATCCTAATAATTCCGAAAACATCATTTTTAGCACTATAAAAAGGTCTCAATTAATTGAAGATGATGATGGCGAGTACTATCGTAACTGGCGACCAAAAATTGAATCACCAGACGATATTTGGAATGAAATCGTAAGAGTTACAAAGTTACCAGGTGTTACATCTGCACCAAAACTACAACCTATTGAAACCCGATTGGTAATGCTTCAAACAGGAATGCGAGCACCAATGGGAATTAAAGTAAAAGGTCAAGACTTAAAGCAGATTGAAGCGTTTGGTGTGCAATTAGAAAACATTATCAAGGAAGCTGAAGGTGTTAAAAAAGAAGCTGTTTTTGCAGACCGTATCGTAGGGAAACCCTATTTGTTAATTGATATTGATAGAGAAAAAATTGCACGTTATGGTATTTCAATACAAGATGTACAAGATGTACTTAAAGTTGCAGTTGGAGGAATGGTATTAACCCAAACCGTTGAAGGTAGAGAGCGATATGGTGTTCGAGTACGATACCCAAGAGAATTAAGAGCTAATCCAACCGATTTACAACAGATTTATGTGCCTGTTGAAAAAGGAAGTCCTGTGCCATTAAGCGAATTGGCAACCATTCGCTATGAACAAGGTCCACAAGTAATTAAAAGTGAAGATACCTTTTTGGTAGGTTATGTACTGTTTGACAAATTGGATGGCTTTGCAGAAGTAAGCGTTGTTGAAAATGCACAAGCACTAATCCAAGAAAAGATAGATTCTGGCGAACTGGTAGTGCCAAAAGGAATCAATTATGCATTCACAGGAACTTATGAAAATCAGTTACGAGCAGAAAAAACCTTATCGGTTGTTGTACCGTTAGCATTGGCCATCATTTTCTTAATTCTGTATTTTCAATTCCGTTCTGTAGGGACATCACTAATGGTATTCACAGGTATCGCAGTAGCGTTTGCAGGTGGTTTTATAATGATTTGGCTCTATGGTCAAGGTTGGTTTTTAAACTTCAATTTCTTTGGTGAAAACCTACGCGATTTATTCCAAATGCACCCAATCAATTTAAGTGTTGCAGTTTGGGTTGGGTTTATTGCACTCTTCGGTATAGCAACCGATGATGGTGTAGTAATGGCAACTTATTTAACCCAAACATTCGATAGAAACACACCAGAAAATAAAAAAGAAATTAGAGCATCCATAGTGGAAGCAGGTGAAAAACGAATCAGACCGTGTTTAATGACTACAGCTACAACCATTTTAGCATTATTACCAATACTTACATCAACAGGACGAGGAAGCGACATTATGATACCTATGGCAATACCAAGTTTTGGTGGAATGCTTATAGCCTTAATAACCTTATTTGTAGTTCCAGTATTATATAGCTGGAAAGCGGAAGTTCAACTTAAAAGAACTGTAAAATGAAACAGATAAAATCACACATAAAAACAGTCTTTATTCTTTGTTCGTTATTCTTGAGTCTCTTTGCAAATGCACAGCAATTAGAAACGTTAATCAATGAAGCAGTAGCGAACAACCCAGAGATTCAAAAGTTTGAGTTACAATACAAAAGAGCTTCTGAAAAAGTAAACGAAGTCAATACCATTCCTAATACCGAATTTGGTGTTGGTTACTTTGCAAGTGAACCAGAAACACGAACAGGTGCACAACGCTTTAAGGTATCTGCTAAACAAATGTTACCGTGGTTCGGAACCATTTCTTCGAGAGAAAACTATGTAAGTTCATTGGCAGATGCTAAATACGAGGACATTGTTATCGCAAAGCGAAAACTAATGACTTCGGTATCACAATCCTATTATAATCTATACGCCAACAAAGCAAAGCAAGAGGTCTTAACTGAAAACATTAAACTATTAGAAACTTATGAGACGTTGGCATTAACTTCTGTTGAGGTTGGTAAAGCATCCGCAGTAGATGTGTTGCGCTTGCAAATGCGTCAAAACGAAATGCAACAATTACAAGAGGTATTGCAACAACAATTTTTAGCAGAACAAACTAACTTCAATAATCTATTGAATAGAGATAATGATGTTACCGTGAATGTGGTAGATAGTTTACTGATACCTTCAGAAGATTTTGAAATCACTACTGAAAATTTAGCATTACATCCTGAATTACTGAAATATGATAAACTGTATCAATCCATAGAACAATCCGAATTGTTGAATCGAAAAGAAAGTAGTCCAATGATTGGTTTCGGATTAGATTATATCAATGTTTCCGAAAGACCAAATATGGATTTTAGTGATAACGGAAAGGATATTGTAATGCCAATGGTTTCGGTATCTATCCCAATTTTCAATAAGAAATATAAATCCCAAACCAAACAAAATGAGTTGCAACAGCAAGAAATTACTGCTCAAAAACAGGAGCGTTTAAATGCTTTGGAAACACTTTTAGATAAAGCGATTAACGAACGCATTTCTGCAAGAATAAGTTATGCTACCCAAACCAAAAACCTAAAGCAAGCTAAAGATGCAGAAGACATTTTAATCAAAAGCTACGAAACAGGAACGATTGATTTTAATGATGTTTTGGATATTCAAGAGTTGCAGCTAAAGTTTCAAATGAACCAAATAGAATCTGTGAAGACCTACTATGTGCAAAGTACAATCATTAATTATTTAACACAGCAATAATGAAATGAGCGGATGTATTATTATAAAACTATTCAAGATTTTAAAAAGCGAATTACATCTGACCATTAAAAAATAAATAACAACAGATGAAACACACATATCACATACACGGAATGACTTGCAACGGTTGTCGCAGTCACGTTGAAGAAACGCTCTCTAAAATAGAACGTGTTTCAAAAGCAACAGTCGATTTAGATAAGGCAGAAGCTACCATCGAGATGGAATCGCATATTCCCATAGAAACTTTTCAAGAAGCCTTAAAAAAGGATGGTGATAGATACAGTATTCATAAACAAGGTGAACAACATCAGCATTCAAATGATAAAAAGAAAGAGCAACCCAAAGGAAAAGGCACAGGCACATTTTATTGTCCTATGCATTGCGAAGGCGATAAAACTTATGATGCACCAGGCGATTGTCCTGTTTGCGGAATGGATTTGGTGGAAGAACAAAATCTATCAGCAACTTCAAAGGAACAATGGACGTGTCCTATGCATCCAGAAATTGTCAAAGACGAAGCAGGTTCGTGTCCTATTTGTGGGATGGATTTAGTGCCAATGGAAGCAGATAGTTCAGCAGAAGAAAAAACATATAAGAAGCTATTAAAGAAATTTTGGATAGCATCTGTATTCACATTACCTATTTTCTTAATTGCTATGAGCGAAATGCTTAATAACAATCCATTGTATGATATAATGGAACAGAAAAATTGGAATTGGATTCAATTTGCACTATCCATTCCAGTTGTTTTTTATGCTACTTGGATGTTCTTTGAGCGTGCTTATAAAAGCATAAAAACGTGGAATCTCAATATGTTTACACTCATTGGAATCGGTGCAGGTGTGGCTTGGTTATTTAGTGTATTTGGGATGTTGTTTCCAGATGTATTTCCTGAACAATTTAAAACTGAATCAGGTGCAGTTCACGTCTATTTTGAAGCAGCAACAGTTATTCTAACGTTAGTGCTTTTAGGTCAGTTGTTAGAAGCTCGTGCGCATAGTAAAACCAATTCGGCAGTAAAAGAGTTACTAAAGTTAGCACCTAATAAAGCCATAAAAATAGTAGATGGTGAAGAAATTGAAGTCAGTATTGACGAGATAGAATTAAATGATATTCTAAAAGTGAAACCAGGAGATAAAATTCCTGTGGATGGTGTGATAACTGAAGGCGAAACAACTATTGACGAATCTATGATTACAGGAGAACCTATTCCTGTAAACAAATCTCAAGAAGATAAAGTAAGTAGCGGAACAATTAATGGTAATCAATCCTTTTTAATGAAAGCCGAAAAGGTAGGAAGTGACACGCTATTATCGCAAATCATTCATATGGTTAATGATGCCAGTAGAAGTCGCGCACCTATTCAAAATTTAGCAGATAAAGTTTCAGGTTATTTTGTGCCAGTTGTAGTTCTTATTTCTATTATCACTTTTATTATATGGTCAATTTGGGGACCAGAACCAGTTTATGTGTATGCGTTTGTAAATGCGATTGCAGTACTAATCATTGCGTGTCCTTGTGCTTTAGGTTTAGCAACACCAATGTCTGTAATGGTTGGTGTGGGTAAAGGTGCTCAAAATGGTGTATTGATTAAAAATGCTGAAGCTCTTGAAAAAATGGATAAGGTAAATACGCTTATCGTTGACAAGACAGGAACAATTACCGAAGGAAAGCCAACAGTTGAAACCGTTGGTGCTTTTAATGATGCTTTAAGCGAAAAAGAAGTGCTACAATACATCGTGTCATTAAATACCAATAGCGAACATCCTTTAGCAGAAGCGACAGTTAAATATGGCAAAGAACACAACGCAGAAATTTTAAAGTCCAAAGATTTTAGTGCAGTCACAGGAAAAGGTGTTGAAGCGACCATAAAAGATAAAAAAGTAGCATTAGGTAATCCTAAAATGATGGAATATGCCAAAGCAGATATTATCTCTAAAATGAAAGACGAAGCTAAATCTTACCAAAAACAGGGTAAAACAGTTTCTTATTTGTCAATAGATAAAACCGTAGTTGGATATGTAGTTATAGGCGATAAGATAAAAGAAACAAGTGCTAAAGCGATTAAAGCACTTCAAGATAAAGGGATAGATGTAATAATGCTAACAGGTGATAATCACGATACAGCACAAGCAGTAGCATCAGAACTAAATCTTGCAGATTTTAAAGCCAGTATGCTACCAGAAGACAAACTCAAAGAAGTAGAGAAACTACAAAAAAATGGAAAAGTAGTTGCTATGGCAGGTGATGGAATTAATGATGCACCAGCATTGGCAAAAAGTGATGTAGGTATTGCAATGGGAACAGGAACAGATGTAGCGATAGAAAGTGCTATGATAACTTTAGTAAAAGGCGATTTACACGGTATTGTAAAAGCAAAAAAATTGAGTAATGCTGTAATGAAGAACATTAAGCAAAACCTATTTTTTGCACTTATCTACAACACTTTAGGTGTACCTATTGCAGCAGGTGTGTTGTTTCCATTCTTCGGAATACTACTCTCGCCAATGATAGCAGCTTTAGCAATGAGTTTTAGTTCGGTTTCGGTAATAGGTAACGCACTACGATTAAGAACAATTAAAGTATAACTATAAAATCAAATAATTATGAAAAATCCAAAAGAACACTCAAACAAAGGAAATTACAAAACCTTCTTTATAATGTTGGCTTGCTCATTTGTAGCAATGTACATCACAATGTATTTAAACACCTATTCCATAGACCACGTATGGTTTAGTTTAACACGATTCTATATGACGTGTTTAGGAATTTCAACAATGGCAGTAATAATGTGGTTTTTTATGCGAAAAATGTATAATGATAAAAAGAAGAATATCGCCATACTCGCAGGTAGTTTTATTCTGTTTGTAGGTGCATTAGGGTTGGTAAGAACACAAGCACCAATTATTGGTGATGTCCTTTGGATGAAAGCAATGATACCACATCATTCTATCGCTATTTTAACAAGTGAAAGAGCAGATATTCAAGACCCAGAAGTTAAGAAATTAGCAGAAGACATTATAAAAGCACAACGTAAAGAAATAGGAGAAATGAAAGCAATGATAAAACGATTAGAGAATGAAAAATAATAAAATAGTCATATATATTGGCATACTCGTAGTAGGTGTGTTATTGGGTTGGTTGCTTTTTGGTGGTTCATCAAAAAAAGATACAGTACATAATCACGATACCATTTCAGAAACCAATCAAATGTGGACGTGTTCTATGCATCCACAAATTATGCAACCAGAATCAGGCGATTGTCCTATTTGTGGTATGGATTTAATTCCTGCTGATGGTGGAAGTGATGGTTTATTAGCAGACCAATTCAAATTGACTGAAAACGCAATGGCTTTAGCTAATATTCAAACATCTATTGTTGGTAAAGGCAATGTTGAAGGCAATACTATCAAATTATCTGGTAAAATTGCTGAAAACGAAGAAGCTAATGCAGTACAAGTCAGTTACTTTTCAGGTAGAATTGAACGCTTGAATGTGAGTTTTACAGGCGAAGAAGTTCGTAAAGGTCAATTATTGGCAACCATTTATTCACCAGAACTCTATGCAGCACAACAAGAATTAATTACAGCAGCATCTTTAAAAGAATCACAACCTGCTTTATACAAAGCAGTCCGTAATAAATTGAAATTATGGAAGCTCTCTGAAAATCAAATCAATCAGATTGAAGAAACAGGGAAAGTAAAAGAAAACTTTCCTGTTTATGCGACCGTTTCGGGTACTGTTACAGAAAAATTGGTAGAGCAAGGCGATTACATTAAACAAGGACAACCCTTACTTAAAATTGCTAATCTAAACACGGTTTGGGGAAATTTTGATGTGTATGAAAATCAGATTGACCGCTTTAAAAAAGGACAGGAAGTGATGATAACAACCAATGCTTATCCTAATAAAGAGTTTAAAGGTAAAGTAGATTTCATTGACCCAGTTTTAAACACGAAAACAAGAACTGTAAACTTACGTGTTGTTTTAAGCAATAAGGACGATGTATTTAAACCAGGAATGTTTGTAACCGCAAATATTGAAGGCAGTACAGCTAATAATGATGACCTATTAACAATTCCTTCATCTTCTGTGTTATGGACAGGTGAACGTTCTGTGGTGTACCTTAAAACAAATCCAGACCAACCTATTTTTGAAATGCGTGAAATTAAATTAGGCAATCAAATTGGTAATGAATATGAAGTTGTAGAAGGATTATTTGTTGGAAATGAAATAGTGACTAACGGTACATTTACGGTTGATGCAGCAGCACAATTACAAGGGAAAAAGTCTATGATGAATAAAGATGGTGGTAAAGTAATGACTGGACACGAAGGTCATTTAGGTATGGATAACAATGCATCTAACAAAGAAAGTGACCACACTAATATGAATGAGCGTTTGGAAGTATCAGCGAAATTTCAAGAGCAGTTAAAAGCTGTTTTCAATGCGTATATCAATTTAAAAGATGCTTTAGTAAAAGAAGATTCAAAAAGTACTTCAACAAGCACAAAAACTTTATTAAATGAATTGAACAAAGTAGATATGAAATTGTTGTCAGATAATAAGGCGCATAACCATTGGATGTCATTAGAAGGCGAAATAAAATCTTCTGCAACTTCAATTTCTGAAACGTCCGATATAGAATCACAAAGAGACCTTTTTAAACATTTATCATCACATCTAATCAATGCTGTACAACTATTTGGTGTCAATGAAAAGGTTTATGTGGAATTTTGTCCAATGGCAGATAACAATAATGGTGCATATTGGTTGAGCAAAGAAGAAAAAGTAATCAACCCATATTTTGGTGAAGCAATGCTAACCTGTGGAGAAGTAAAACAAGTAATAGAATAATAACAATTAAATTTTTAAACAATGAAAAAAGTAATTTTAAGTGTAGCTGTAATAGCAGCATTAGGTTTAACAAGTTGTAAAAACGAAACCAAAAAAGAAACAGAAACCACAACTACTGAAATGTCTAAAGATATGGCAATGACAGACCTGTCTTTTGGTGTAAGAGGAAATTGCGGAATGTGTAAAAACACTATCGAAAAAGCAGCTAACGGTGTTGAAGGTGTGGCAAGTGCCAATTGGGACGTTGATAAAAAGAAGATTGATGTGTCATTTGATGATTCAAAAACGGATGCAATGGCAATCCATAAAGCAATCGCAGCTTCAGGTTATGATACCGAAAAAGTAGCTGGTGATGAAGAGGCATTTAACAGTCTTCCATCTTGCTGTCAATATAAACACGATATGATAATGAATAAATCTGGTGAGGAAAAAAGTGATGACCATTCAAACCACGACCATTAGATCAATAATGAAAGAGTCTTTTTCGGAAGGCTCTTTTTTATTCCATACAAGTCAGAACCTAGTTTTTTTGCTTGCTTCGATTTGAGTCTGTCGAAAGCTCAAAATCCTTTGTGTTATTACGCGAGCAATACATAGTTGGTTTTATGTTATAATACTTGTATCCAACGCTATAATAGCACATTGCTTGTTTTATTTAAAAGTATCTATATAAATAAATTAGTACAATAAAAAAGCAAAGGGCTATTGCTAATGCTTAAAACCTCTATTCCGCAACAAAACTGACCCAAAGCTAAGTTGTATAATAGAAGCAATAGCTTCACTTCTCTCATTTTTTTAGACGTCTATCTTACCTCAAGTTTTTGTTTGCTTCATTTCGTTAACTTTCATTTTATAAAAAATAATAAGGTATGATAACAAAAACAATAGAAGTACAAGAAATTACAGTAGATGAATTAGCAGATAGAGTAGCAGATAAGCTTTTAATAAAAATAAAACATTATTTAAATGATTTGCATACTAATGGAAATGAAGCGTATTTAACAAGACAAGAAACGGCAGATTTTTTAAAAATTAGTTTAGTTTCACTTTGGAATTGGACAAACAAAGGTATTATAAAGAGTTACGCTATTGGTAATAAACGCTATTACAATAAACAGGAAATATTAGCTATACTCAGAAAATAACAATAATTATACAGGCAGTAATAGCGAAATTATACAGTTATTTTTCTGCAAATTTTCTGCAAATAAAAAAAACCAACATTTACAAAAGCTTTGTAAAGTATTGGTTTTATTAGTGACCTCGACAGGATTCAAACCTGTAACCTCTTGAGCCGTAATCAAGTGCGCTATTCAGTTGCGCCACGAGGCCTTTTTTTTGTGGGTGCAAATATATTACTTTTTTATAATAACATCAAAACTTTTTGATGAATTAATTTAATTTAATGCGTTTTTTGTAACAAATACCTTCCATCCAAAAATAGCCAACTGTATTTTAGTGGCTTTGCTGAGGTCTAATTTTTGTTTCGTGTAACTTGGTAGTATAAGCTTATTGAGCTTTGCTAAAAGCTTGAATCCTGCTTTTTTCATAATTTAAATTTAAATTCAAAATTATTGCTTTAGTAATTGATAGCCAAATAGCCCTTAATATTTAAAAATAGTAAAACCTATTCTAGACTAAGTTTTACATTTTTTTGGTTTAAAGTATAATCGATGTTATAATATCGATTACTAATTGGGCGATTGTTAGCATAATTTTAAGTTTAAGGGTTAATAATAGCAATACTTTTCAGGATTGTTTTTTGAAGATATATTTTTTAGATATTATTCTCCAAGCAAAAAAGGATATATCTATACATTTGACTTTACTTATTAAAGTAAAAAGATCTAATCTATTTCAATATTTTATTAACTGTCTTCATTAAGGTTTTAATTTGTAGTTGTAAAGTTATTTTATGGTTTCTATTTGATATCTATGTAGGGCTTTTTTTAATAGTATATTTTTTTTCTAGGGGATTTTGTTATGTTTTTAAATCAAAAAAGAGGTTTTGATTATTTTTGATTATTAAAAAGTTAATTAACTATTGTTTAAAAGGTCAGCTAATAATATCTGCTATCTTTGCAAAAAAATAATTGGATGAAAAAAATTACTTTACTTTTTATTATACTTATTTCGGCAATAGGGTACTCTCAATCTGTTGTTATAAACGAGTTAGACTCTGATACACCAGGAATTGATGATCAAGAATTTATAGAGCTGCTATCAAGTACGCCTAACTTTTCTTTAGATGGATATGTCGTTGTGCTGTTTAATGGTTCTGCATCTGGAGGAGATTCAAGTTACTTTGCCTTAGACTTAGATGGTTATACGACCGATGTTAATGGTTTATTATTAATTGGTAGTACAGGTGTTTCTCCTTTTCCTCAGTTAATTATACCAGCTAATCTTATTCAAAATGGTCCAGATGCTGTGGCTGTATATTTAGGTGATGATACTGATTTTCCGGAAGGGACTTTAGCTACACAGACTAATTTAGTGGATGCATTAGTTTATGATACTGCGGATTCTGATGATACAGGTTTAATGGCATTGCTTGGTGTGACTGAGCAGATTAATGAGGGTTCTGGAAATAATACAAATTCAATTCAGCGTTTTGATGACGGTTTGGGTAATCCAGATAGTGTAACTTATGTGTCTACAGTGCCAACACCAAGAGCATTAAATGATGGAAGCGGTATTATACTAAATGGTGTGTTAACATCTGTAACGCAAACGCAAGTTGACGAAGGAGCTGCTTTTGATATTACTTTTACTACAGAGCAAAATGTGGATTCTGATTTAACTATTGATTTTACTTTAAATAATGGAGGATTTAATACCTCTGATTTTTCAGGAAGTACATCTGTAGTTTTGCCATTAGGGCAAAATACTATTTCTACAACGATCACATTAATAGACGATGTTTTAGATGAAGGTGATGAGGTTTTAAAAATTGTGATTTCTAGTTTGCCTACGGTTTATATTGCGCTTAACAATAACTTAGAAGTGAGAGTTGTGGATAATGATTTTGTTGTTGCTCCGTTTGGAACACCTTTAAACCCAACTTATGGTATTGTGTCTAGTACTCAACCTGCTGGTTATTATGATAGTTTAGATGGCTTATCTGGAGTTGCTTTACAGCAAGCTTTGCAAGACATCGTTGCAGAAGAAGGCGTGGTTAAAGCGCAAACCTATTCTGATATAATAGATATTTTAGAAGCAGCAGACCAAAATCCTGCTAATAGTAATCAGGTTTGGCTAGTATACTCTGAGATTGGTCGTCCAAAGTTAGACTATCAGACAACATCTAATAATACAGGTACTTGGAATAGAGAACATACTTTTCCAAGGTCATTAGCAGGTTACAATAGTATTGATTTAGATGACTTTAGAGACGGTAAAGATGTGTTTTGGAATACCACAGCAGATTCCCTACGTCATGGTAATAGTGATGGACACGCATTGCGTGCTGCAGATGGACCAGAAAACAGTTCTAGAGGAAATCAACACTACGGAGAATACAATGGACCTGCAGGTACAGCAGGAAGCTTTAAAGGTGATGTTGCTAGAAGTGTTTTGTATATGCAAATCCGTTATAATGGATTAAGTGTTGTAAACGGTTATCCTAGCGTATCAGGTCAAATGGGTGATTTAGCGACGCTTTTAGATTGGCATAGAAACGATCCGCCAGATGATTTTGAAATGAACAGAAACAATGTGGTTTATGAATGGCAGGTAAATAGAAACCCTTTTATTGATCAACCTGATTTGGTTGAATATATTTGGGGCAATCAAGTTGGTAACACATGGAATCAGTCTTTAAGTGTTGCTGATTTTACAACTAAAACTTTAAAACTATATCCAAATCCCGTAACAGATAAATTATTTATTTCAGGAGAAAATCAAATGTATGATTTGTCAATTTTTTCTTCGGAAGGAAGAGCTGTTTTATCACAAACGGTTATTAATAATAGCTATATTGATTTAAAACTAGCAAGCGGTTTATATATGGTTGTAATTGAAACTGAAGATAAACGTATTACAAAAAAAATAATTGTAGAATAGTATTTATGCTATACAGTAAAAAGCCCAAACATATAGTTTGGGCTTTTTTATTAATAGATTTATTTGGTAACTTATTTTGAATTTATTTCTAATTCTCCTGTACCATCTAAATTTATTTCTATAGGACTTATTCCTTTATTAGATTGATAAGTCGTTTTAGTTTTATTTCCTTTTTTGTCTTTTGTTGAGATTTTAATTTTGATAATTTCATCCTTACTATTGCGTTTTATGGTTGAGAATTGGATATCTATTTTTTGACTTGTTAAAAACGCTTTGTGCTGGTTTAAAACCAAGTCAGGTGTGTTTTTATCAATATGTAATGTGCTTCTATTTTTTGAAGCATCCTCTTCGTTAATATAGAATAAGCTTGTTGTTTCAACTTTTTCACCAATTATCCATTTGCTATTTTGTTCAGTGGTTTTGCTATTGGTTGTAATTTCTATTGCTCCATTATTTCCTTTTGCACCATATTTTGTAATGGCTGTTTTTTCGTTTAATATGCTCATTTTTGCTATTTCTTCTGTCTTTAAAGAGCTAATAGTTTTGTTTGTTAATTGACCATCTATAACAAGCAAGGGTGTGTTACTTTGTTCTTCTATGACAAGCTTGCTTTTTTCTTCTCCATTATTTGTGGTTTGAAATTTATAGCTTGATATGTTGCTTTCTTGGTTTGTGTTTTCTATTATTAGTTTAATATTGTCACCATTATCTTGGGTATGTATTGTGTTGGTCTTATTGCTAACTTGTTCTGTAATTAATGGAGTCGTTGTTGATGTTGTGGTCCAATTTTTTGATATAGCAACTACAGATCCATTTTTGTCATCACTTACTAATAGCTGGTTATTTACAATTTGTAAAGTAGTGTTATTTATGGGTGTACTGTCTAATTTATTAAAAGTGATATGTTTTGTAAAATCTATTTGATTTATATTTTTTGTGGCTATTGTTAAAGCTATGATCTCATTATTTTGGTTTCTTTTAATGTCTGAAAATTTAATTTTTATTCCGTCTAACTGGTCTTCTAACTTATTTTTAATATTTTCAAGCTGTTGGTCAGTAGACTTGTAGGTGATTATAAATGTTTCGTTAATAGTTGGATTTTGTTGTATTTCCGCATTAGCGATATATACTTTTTTTGTATTAAAACTCATTAGAAATAGCGCTAAAAAAGGTAATACGATAGTGAGTTTTAATAAATTACTGTTTTTTGATTTTGATTTTTGTAGCATAATAATTCGTTTTTTGATTAATGATTGATAAAAATTAGTAGTAAAAGCTAATTGATTTTGATTTAAGTTGGCTTTTAACAAAACTGTTTGATAGCTTTTTGGACACTTTATTTTTTGTTGTGTTTGGTGGTCTGCAATGTATTCTAGATTTTGTTGAATTTCTTTTTTATACCACCAAATAAACGGATTAAACCAGAACACGATAGTGGCTAATTGTATTAGTATAATATCAATAGAGTGATATTGCGAAGCATGAATTTTCTCGTGGGTGATTATATATTCAAGCTCTGTTTTGGTAAATTGATTGCTATTAATAACAATGCGATTAAAAAAAGAAAAAGGTGCTGTTGGTGTTTTAGTTTGAATAAATATAAAAGGACCTTCTTTGGTCTGCATTTTGTTTTTAAACAGTTTGTATAATGATAAAAATTGAAGTAACACCTTTGCTAAGATGAAAAGAAATCCTATGATGTATAAAACAGGAACTAGTGACCAAATATCAAAATTTGTTGCTGTAGTCGATTGTAACGAAGTAAATTGAAGGTTGTTTTGAAGGTTTATTTGTGTAGGTGTATAGTGTATGTAAATAGGTATCACTATAACAGGTAGTATTGTTGCAGCAAATAGGCCTACTAGTAAAAACCAACGGTTGGCTTGAAAAAAAGTGTCGCGTTGTAAAAACAATTTATAACAGCTGTAAAAAAGTATTATTATGGCAGTCCCTTTTATATAATAATCCATGTTTAATCTTGGTTTTCTATTAAACGAATAATTTCTTTCAATTCTTCAACGCTAATTTTTTCTTCTTTAGCAAAAAAAGACACTACATTTTTATAAGAGCTATTAAAGTAATTGTCTATTGCTGTATTCATGAATTTATTACGATAGGCTTCTTTAGAAATTATAGGATAGTAGCGATGTGTTTTTCCAAATGCTTCGTAACTTACATAGCCTTTTTCTTCCAGATTTCTAACCATAGTGGATAGAGTGTTGTAGTGTGGTTTGTCGTCCTTTATTTCTGACATGACATCTTTTACAAAAGCTTTTTCAAGCTTCCATAATATGTGCATTATTTCTTCTTCTTTATTGGTTAACTTTTGCATAATCAGATGTTTGTTTTTGTGTTAATACAATAATAACTAAAAAAATAGTTATATAACTATAAATGTAGTTTTTTAACTATTTTTTTAGTTTTACAAAAGTGTTTTCCGCTACAGCGAAAAAAATTAAGTCCTAATTCTTTTTGAAGATTTCAAAATGTATCTTCGCAAAAATTATATCATTATGAGTGTAGTATATCTTATTTTAGGTTTTGTATTATTAGTAGTGGGAGGAGAGTTTTTGGTGCGATCATCTGTAGCCTTGTCCTTTAAGCTTAATATTTCTAAAATTGTTATTGGTATGACAGTTGTGTCCTTTGCGACATCTGCGCCAGAATTGTTGGTTAGTTTGCAAGCAGCTTTAAGTGGGTCGCCTGCAATTGCAATTAATAATGTGGTGGGTTCCAATATAGCAAACATAGGTTTAGTGCTTGGTATAACAGCAATTGTAGGTGCAATCGCAATAGATAAGTCTTTTTATAAATTGACTTGGCCAGTTATGATGTTGTTTTCTATGGCGTTATATTATTTTTTATGGAATGATAACCAATTAGTTGCTATGGAAGGTTTAGTGCTTTTTGTTGGATTAATTGTTTTTATAGTCTATTTGATTAAAACACAAAAATCTACGGATGATTTAGAGGAAGTGGATGATGCCTTAGCTGTGGTGTCTAACTTTAAAATTGGTATCTGGTTATTTATTGGTGCAGCAGCTTTGTATTTTGGTAGTGAATGGCTAGTTAAAGGTGCTACTCAAATAGCTACAAGCTTGGGTGTTAGTGAAGCGGTAATTGGTGTAACTATGATTGCAATTGGTACAAGCGTGCCTGAGTTGGCAGCATCGGTTATTGCAGCAGCTAAAAAGGAAAAAGCAATCTCTTTAGGGAATTTGATTGGATCAAATATCTTTAATATTGGGTCTGTGTTGGGTTTAACATCTATGATAAAGACAATTCCTGTAACAGAATCTTTAATTTTATCCAGAGATATATTTTGGATGTTAATTTTTGCAGCTTTAGTTTTAGTGCTAGGATTGTTGCCTAAGCAGCATGAAATTGGTAAAATTAAAGGTTTTGGCTTAGTATTGATTTATGCAGTTTTTATAATATTAGTTTTTAGAGGGTAATTTAGTTTATCGTTTATATATAAAAAAAACGCTTTCTAGTTATAGAAAGCGTTTTTTAATGGATTTAACTATGTAATCAATATTAACTAATATTAGCAGATTTTACAGTTTTAATAATACGACCTGCTATTTTGTATGGATCACCATTTGATGCTGGACGACGGTCTTCTAACCAACCTTTCCATCCTTTCTCTACAGTGATAATTGGAATACGTATAGATGCACCTCTATCAGACACACCATAACTAAAGTCATGGATTGATGCTGTTTCGTGATCTCCAGTTAAACGTTGATCGTTAAACTCTCCGTAAACCGCAATGTGCTCTTTAACTACTGGTCTAAATGCTTCACAAATTTTCTCGTAAGTTTCTTGGCTACCACATGTTCTTAAAACAGTGTTAGAGAAGTTAGCGTGCATACCAGAACCATTCCAATCCATATCTTTACCTAATGGTTTTGGATGGTATTCAATATAATAACCATATTGTTCAGTTAATCTGTCAAGCAAATATCTTGCAATCCAGATTTCGTCTCCTGCTTTTTTAGCACCTTTAGCAAATAATTGAAATTCCCATTGTCCAGAAGCAACCTCTTGGTTAATTCCTTCAAAGTTTAGGCCAGCATCGATACATAAGTCTGCATGCTCTTCAACTAAATCTCTACCATGTGTATGTCTTCCGCCAACAGAGCAGTAATACATACCTTGTGGTGCAGGATAACCACCAATAGGGAAACCTAAAGGTAATTGTGTTTTGTTATCCATTATAAAATATTCTTGCTCAAAACCAAACCAGAAATCTTCATCTTCATCTTCAATAGTGGCTCTACCATTAGATACATGTGGTGTGCCATCTGCATTTAAAACTTCTGTCATTACTAAATAACCATCTCTTCTTGCAGGATCTGGGTAAATTGCGACAGGTTTTAAAAGACAATCAGAAGCGCCTCCTGAAGCCTGTTTAGTAGATGAACCATCAAAAGACCAAATTGGGCAGTCTTCTAATTTTCCACTAAAGTCATTTTCAACTTTAGTTTTACTTCTCATGTTTTGTGTTGGAAAGTATCCATCTAACCAGATGTATTCTAATTTAGATTTTTTCATGGTAAAAACTCATTTTAGTTATATGTTAAGGCAAATATAGAATAAAATTGAATTCACCTCTAAAAAAATATGGGTGTAATTGGTAATTTTATTAAAAGAATGTTAATAACCCTGTTTTTTTTAGGGTATGACATTTTACAAGTGTTATTTTTTGTAAATTCGTAATTCAACTAATTAAAAAAAAGAATATGTCAACATTAAGATTTCATGCTATAAAAGAATCATTAAAACGACGTCCTGTTGTAATTGAAGAAAAACAACGACGCTCAGAAATTTTTGGAAGCAATGTTTTTAATGAGTCCACCATGCGTCAATATTTAACTAAAGAAGCTTTTGAAAGTGTTAGTGATGCTATTAAATTGGGAAAAAAAATTGATAGAATAGTTGCAGATCATATTTCTACAGGAATGAAAGAATGGGCTATCTCTAAAGGAGCAACTCATTACACACACTGGTTTCAGCCTTTAACAGGTGCAACAGCAGAAAAGCATGATGCTTTTTTTGAAACTATTGGAGGCGGATTAGCAATAGAGAAATTTGGAGGTGGACAATTAGTGCAACAAGAACCTGATGCATCAAGTTTTCCTAATGGAGGAATAAGAAATACCTTTGAAGCTCGTGGTTATACAGCTTGGGACCCAACGTCTCCTGCTTTTATATATGGTACAACATTGTGTATTCCAACCGTTTTTGTGTCTTACACAGGAGAAGCTTTAGATTATAAAACGCCTTTACTTAGAGCATTACAGGCTGTAGATAGTGCAGCTGTAGCTGTGTGTAAGTACTTTGATAAAAATGTTAAAAAAGTAAATGCCTCTTTAGGTTGGGAGCAAGAGTATTTTTTAATAGATCGTGATTTGGCAATGTCTAGACCAGATATAGTGCAAACAGGTCGTACATTATTAGGACACTCTCCAGCTAAAGGACAACAGTTAGATGATCACTATTTTGGGACAATACCAAATCGTGCTATGGCTTTTATGAGAGATCTTGAAACAGAGTGCATGCTATTAGGCATTCCGGTAAAAACTAGACATAATGAGGTGGCACCTAATCAATTTGAATTAGCACCAATTTATGACGAAGCTAATTTGGCTGTAGACCATAATTCATTATTAATGGATGTGATGGATAAGATTTCAGACAGACATAATTTTAAAGTTCTATTTCACGAAAAACCTTTTGCAGGAGTCAATGGTTCTGGGAAGCATAACAATTGGAGTTTAAGTACAGATACTGGAGTTAACTTATTAGGACCAGGAAAAACACCTATGAGTAATCTTCAGTTTTTAACCTTTTTTATAAATACTATTAAAGCGGTATATGATAATGAAGAGCTGCTGCGTGCTGCAATTGCATCTGCAAGTAATGATCATCGTTTAGGAGCTAATGAGGCGCCTCCTGCCATTATATCTGTATTTATAGGAGATCAGTTAACTAAAACTTTAAATGAGTTAGAAAATGTAACGGATGGCAAGTTGTCTCCAGAAGAAAAAACAGATTTAAAACTTAATGTTGTTGGTAAAATACCTGATGTATTGCTAGATAATACTGATCGTAATAGGACGTCTCCTTTTGCCTTTACAGGAAATAAATTCGAGTTTAGAGCGGTTGGATCTACTGCTAATTGTGCTAACCCAATGACGGTTTTAAATAGTATTGTTGCAAAACAATTAATCGACTTTAAAAAAGAGGTAGATACCTTAATAGAGAAAAAGGATATGAAAAAAGATGATGCTATCTTTAATATATTAAGAGAATACATCAAAAAATCTAAAAACATATTATTTGAAGGTAATGGATATGGTGAAGCTTGGGAGAAGGAAGCAGAAAAAAGAGGCTTAAGTAATAATAAAACGACACCAGAAGCCTTAAAGGCAAAAGTATCTAAAAAAACTTTAGAGCTGTTTGAAGGTTTAGGTGTCATGAATAAGATTGAGTCTGAAGCGCGTTATGAAATTGAAATGGAAGAGTATGTACTTCGTGTGCAAATTGAAAGTCGTGTTATAGGTGATATTGCTCGAAACCATGTTGTACCTACAGCTGTTAGATATCAAAATATACTAATTAAAAATGTAAAAGGGTTAAAAGAGATCTATGGAGCAGATTTTAAAAAGTTTGCGAAAGAACAACTTAATTTAATTGAAGAAATTTCAGAGCATATTGCATCTATTAATTCTAACGTGACTAAAATGACTGAAGCACGTAAAAAGTCTAATAAAGATGAAAATATAGAAACCAAAGCTAAAGCTTATTGTAACAAGGTTAAGCCTTTATTTGATGATATTAGATACCACTGTGATAAACTTGAATTGTTAGTTGATGACGAGTTGTGGCCTTTAACAAAGTACAGAGAGTTGTTGTTTACTAAATAAATGGATAAATAGTTATAAAAAAAAGCCTCAATATTTATTGAGGCTTTTTTGTGCTCTATAATTCTGTTTGTCCGAGAAAATTATGAGATTATCGAAAAGTTGCTTTAAATATGCTGATTTATATGGTATTATCATTTTTTGATACATATAATATATATCTTTGAGATGCTATTAATCAAATTATATTCAAAATGAAAAAAATCATTCTATGCGCATCTGCGCTAATGTGTGGGTCAGTCATGCTCGCGCAATCAAACGTTAGTGATGTAGATCAAACTGGTGTTTCTAACGACTCTGACGTATTCCAACAAGGAGCAAATAATGACTCTGATGTAGATCAATATGGATCTGTTCCAGGTAATCCAAACAGTGGTGAAGCAAACGACTCTGATGTATTTCAATTAGGAAATTTAAACAAGTCTAAAGTTAAGCAAGCAGGAGATAGAAATCTTGGTGATGTTTATCAAGAAGGAAACAGAAACAACGCTCGTATTGATCAAGGTACAAGTGCAGCAGAAGATAATATAGCTTACACAAACCAATTTGGTAACCGAAACAAATCAGTTCAAATCCAGCGTTTTGACAATAACTTTGGAGATATTGATCAAGATGGAAACAGAAATGTAGGACGACAAAATCAAAACGCAGTACCTAATCAGTCTGCAGGAAATACAGCTTACTTAACACAAGTTGGAAACAGAAACTTTTCTAACCAAAAACAAACAGGAGGAGATAACTTTAGTGATGTAGATCAAATTGGTAACAATAATGAATCTAGAGTTTTTCAGGTAGGTATTAATAATTCTTCGTTAGTTGATCAAATAGGTAATTTAAACGATTCTTATGTATCACAAGATGGAGATGATAATGTTGAAACAACAAGTCAAACAGGAAATAATAATATGGCCTCTACTATACAAAATGGTGATCAAAACGATTCTGCAACGTTGCAATTAGGTAACTCTAATAGTAGTATGGTAGGTCAAATTGGTCTTTCTCATTTAAGTGATGTTTATCAATCTGGTAATTTTAATGCAAGTACAGTTGATCAAGGTGGTAATACACATATGAGTGATGTAGATCAAATAGGTGATTCTAATATATCTATCGTTACTCAAAACGATTAATATTAAAAAAGTGTTATTTTAAAAAAGAGGGTTCTTTAAAGAATCCTCTTTTTTTTATGCCTATAAATTATATTGAAGTAATTATTGTAAGGTCAATAAAAAATTCTTCAACATATAATTTGAATTATTTATTCTCTTTAAATTTCTTTAAAATTATATTAGGAAGACTACAAAGGTTAAGGTGCGTTGTCTTACTACGGTTTTTTTGCTCTTTTTTTATACGTAGTTGTACGTATATTCAAGTGTATTAGGGGTTTAGGTGTTATTTTGAATCCAAAAATATTGTAGGAAAATTCTTTTTAAAACATGCGTTTTAACGTGTAAATCTCAATTATTAACGAATATATAGTTAAAAACACATGTTTTTTTGGTTATCAAATTTTAGGAGTGAATAAATTCTTTATCTTTGAATTGCTATTAATCAATATATATTTAAACATGAAAAAAGTATTTTTCAGCGCAGCTGCGCTAATGTGTGGAACAATGATGTTTGCACAATCGAACAACAGTGATGTAGACCAAATTGGAAACAACAACGGTTCAACGGTTACACAAGCTGGAATGACAAATGATTCTGACGTTGATTCAATTGGAGATAATAACGTATCTTCTGTAGATCAAGACGGAACTTCAAACACTTCACAAGTTTTACAAGACGCTACTTGGCAAGCAACAGCTAATGACAATGATAGTACTGTAGAGCAAGACGGAACTTCAAATGACTCATTTGTATGGCAAGATGGTGATGACCAAACGTCAACTGTAGATCAAGATGGAACTTCTAACTCATCTTACGTAGACCAATACGGTACAGGAAGTACTAGTGCTGTAACACAAAATGGAGACGATAATGATGCTGCTTTATTTCAAGGTTATTTAGGTACAGATCACAACAGTGCTGTAAACCAACAAGGAGACGACAACGCATCTTATACTTTCCAAAATGGTGATGCTAATGATTCTCAAGTTGACCAAATTGGAGATGGTAACGATTCTGATGTATTTCAAGATGGTAATTTAAATGTTTCTGATGTTGATCAGGATGGTGATGATAATACATCTGATGTAGATCAATTTGGAACTGCAAATGATTCATTTGTATGGCAAGATGGTAATGATAATGATTCAGAGGTTATACAAGATGGAGATGGTAACATATCTTATGTTGACCAATGGGGAGATTCAAATATCTCATCAGTAGATCAAGATGGAGATGGTAATGACTCTGAAGTTGAACAATGGGGTGATTCTAACGATAGCTCAGTAGACCAAGTAGGAGATACTAATACATCTGATGTATTTCAATTAGGAGATGCTAACATTGCACGTACTTACCAAGGTGGTACAGATAACTTAAGTACTATCGATTCTGATGGAAATGGTAACTTCGCTGATACAGCACAACAAGGAACTTTAAATGATTCTTCTGTAGATCAAATAGGAGATGATAATGATTCTGAAGTTGACCAACAAGGTAATTCTAACATTGCACGTACTTACCAAGGTGGTTCTGATAATGAAAGTACAATTTTCTCTCAAGGAGATAATAACTTTGCAGATACAGCACAACAAGGGACTTTTAATACTTCTAGTGTAGATCAAATTGGAAATGATAACTTCTCTGAAGTTGATCAACAAGGTAATTATAATGGATCTGGAGTTTCTCAAACAGGAGATGATAATATATCAGATACATTCCAATCGGGTGATGCAAATGGTTCTACAACTATTCAAACAGGAAATACTAATGAGTCTTACGTTGACCAAATAGGGACTAATAACGCTTCTTTTGTATCTCAAGTTGGAGATTTAAATGATTCTGATGTTGACCAAAATGGAATGCTGAACAACAGTACTGTTATGCAAATGGGAGATAGTAATGCTTCAGTTGTTGCACAAGATGGTAGTAACAATGGTTCTTTAGTAATGCAATTAGGTGATTCAAATACTTCTAATGTGGATCAGGATGGTACTTTTAACACTAGTGGTGTTGCTCAAATAGGTACACTACACTTATCAAATGTTACTCAAAATGGTAACAATAATACAAGTGGAGTTGGACAAGGTGGAACACAACACATAAGTAATGTTAACCAATTAGGTGATTTTAATACAAGTACAGTTATTCAAACTGGTAATACACACGTAAGTGATGTTGATCAAATTGGTAACAACAATTCATCTACTGTAACTCAAATGGACTAATTAGTTGTCTTTTATAAAATAGATTATTTACTAAAATAATTATAAGGTATAAGAGCATTAATTTGCTCTTATACTTTTTATAACAGATTTATTTTATAACTTACATGTAGTAACACAGTTAAAACATAAGACTATGAAAACAATATTTAAAATTTTAATAGTTGCCTTAATTCTTATATCTAGTAATATTCTTACTGCTCAAACTTTTGAAGCTCAAGAAGATAGTCAGTTGTCTGGTTTTGATACACAGGCGTCAGAAGAAAACTTTTTACTTAATCAAAGCGCTGCAAATCTAAATTCAACTTCATCAAATAACGCAATTTTTATTGCCCAAATAGGAGGTAATAATGAAGCGGTAAGTGTCACAAGATCTACACAAAGTAATATTAATATAATCCAAAACGGTAACGATAACCTTACTGTATTAGATATTAATAGTACTAAACTTGTTGAAACGGTAATACAAAATGGAGATAATAATACAGTTTTTGATTACAGTCCTTTTAAAACAGATATAAAAAACACAACGATTAATCAAACTGGGAATAACCAAAATTTAACCATGTTTGGATCAAATTCTTTATCAGAAAAAATTAAAGTTTCTATGCAAGGACAAGACCAATCAATCATAATTAGAAATTTTTAAAAAATAAGCCATTATGTTTTTATGTGAATTCAAAAAAACAATGGTATTAATTGTTGTCTTTTTTTATGCTATTAACGCTCACTCGCAATCATATAACACGCAAGTTGAGGCAAAGCTGATAGTTGCCCAAGACAATGATATTATTAATATAAAGGGCGTTGCTATTAATAAAATGCAATTGTCTAAAAGTATATCCTATAAATTATCTGTTTTTAAAACAGATAAAAATCAAAATAAATCTAAAAACGAGCAAAGCGGACAATTAGATTTAAATGCAGATCAACAAAAAGATTTGTCAACAACAACCATTAATTTTGATCAAGAGACAAAAGTGATAATTCTACTTTTAATTTTTGATTCCACAGATAATATTATTGGTATGGATAGAATCGTTTATAACGATAATGAAGACAATAATCTTAATGTTAAAAAAAATATTGCAGAAAAAATTGATAATATTAGTGTCAAAATTTCTGCGCAATTAGTAAATAATGAAGTTGAGGCTAAAATAGAAACAGCTCAACAAAATGACTTTACAACCATAAAAGCTACAGCTTTCAATAAAACCGAAATCACAAAAAGTTTAATCTTTAAATTAATGGTTTTTGATAAAGAAGAAAGTGTAGATAACCTTCTAGAAGACAAAAAGCAACGCTTTATAATATCTGCCAACCAAAAAATAGAACTTGCTGAGGCTTCATTTAATATTATTGGAGATCAGCCAGTTATTTGCGTCATGCTTATTTATGACTTAGATAATAATTTGATAGGTCAAGACCGAGTGGTTTATAATGATAAGTCAAATTTAGATATAGAAAATAAACAAAAATTATTAGATAAATTAAAAGAGGAACAGGCAAACTCTCAAGACGTCAATAAAGGTAAAAGAGATGGTTTAGAGTTAAAAGGAATCGTAGTTGAAGACACAAAAACAAAACCAGGTAGGGACTTTTACAAGTTATTTTATTCTTTATACACTCAAAATAATATTAACGGGAATAAAGTAGTGACAATCAAGGAGGTATTAGCATTAGGTAGAAACACGAAAATAGAGGTTATTGTTGGAGATGATGAGATTTTTTCGTTTTTTGTAAGACCTAGTCTTGAGTATTTAACTAAAATGAATGATTACGCGATAGTTAACGTGTACAAACATTTTAAAAAACTTGAAACCGAATCTAAAACAATTAAACGCTATTAACTTTTTAGACATGAAAAAATTACTAATAATTTTAATTTTCTCGGCTAGCTACTTCTGTGTTGGTCAACAGTTATCTTATAAACCTATAAATCCAGCATTTGGAGGAGATACTTTTAACTATCAATGGTTATTAAGTTCAGCTAATGCTCAAAATTCCTTTACAGACCCAAAAGCAAATCAATCGGATGATGATAGCTCATTAGCAGCATTTTCTGAAAACCTTAACAGGCAAATATTAAGTCAGTTATCTAGATCATTATTTCAAACCCAATTAGGAGAAGGTCTACAAGAAGGAAATTTTAGTTTTGGTAGTTTAGCATTAGAAGTATATGACTCTGCAGAAGGCTTAGTCATTAATATTTTAGATACAACTACTGGAGAGCAGACACAAATTATAGTCCCTAATTAACCACTTAACTATCTATCATGCTTAACTATAGATCTGCTTTTGCAGTCATATTATTTTTATTATTAACCAGTTGTGGTGCGTTTTTTAACCAACCTTATAAGCAAGAACGAGCTAGGATTGGTGAAACCTCTCCAGTAGCACAAAAGTTAAAAGAGTTTCCATTACCTCAAGAACCTGTTGTAGCTGGAGTTTATAACTTTAAAGATCAAACAGGTCAGTACAAAGCTGTAGAAAACGGAAGTACTTTTAGTACAGCAGTCTCTCAAGGAGGTACAACGATGTTAAATAAGGCCTTAGAGGACTCTAAATGGTTTACAGTTATTGAAAGAGAAAACTTAGGTAATCTTTTAAACGAAAGAAATATAATTAGATCTACTCGTGATGAGTATAGAAAAAATCAAAACCCAAGCGAGCCTAATTTACCTCCATTACTTTATGCAGGAATATTATTAGAAGGTGGTGTTATATCCTATGATACTAATATTATAACAGGTGGTGCAGGAGCAAGATATTTAGGAGTAGGTACTTCAACACAATATAGACAAGATAGGATTACAGTGTACTTAAGAGCTGTTTCTACCTCTAGTGGTAGAGTGTTAAAAACAGTTTATATTTCAAAAACAATCTTATCTCAAGCAGTATCTGCAAATCTGTTTAAATACGTTAAATTTCAAAGATTACTAGAGACTGAAATAGGTTTTACAAAAAATGAACCTGTCCAATTAGCCATGAAAGAGGCTATTGAAAAAGCAGTAGAGGCTTTGATTATTGAAGGTATAAAAGACGAATTATGGTTGCCAAGATTAAGTGAGGAGGCCACAGCTAAACTTGTAGAAGATTATGATGCTGAAAAAGATGAAGCTATAACTACAGAGTTATACGATCGTTTTTTAACAGAAAGAAGAGGTGATTACGCAATTACAGCAGCATTAGGAGGTACGTTAATGAATGGTGATTTGGCTAATCCTCAGCTAGCTTTTAATGGTAAATTAGGATTTAAACGTAAATTAAATCCATATTTAGGATTAGATTTTTCTTTTAATAAATTTAATTTAGAAAATAAAGAAATGTTTAATGAAGGATTTATGTCCTTTGATTTAAATTTAGAATATAAAATCTTACCATTTGACAACCTAACACCTTACTTGTTTGGCGGTATTGGTACAAATGCTTTGGACTATTTTAACACCTTAGATCCTAAATTACAGGCAGGTTTAGGAATAGAGTATTTAGTAAAAGATAACATAGGAATATACGTGTTTGGAGAGCATAACTTAGTATTTTCTGATAAATTGGATAATGTAGTGTCTGGATCTATTGACGATATGTTTTATCGTTTTGGGTTAGGTGTTAATATTTATTTATCTACACCAAATACTAAATTTAATCAACGTAAAGAGTTAGAGCGTCTTAAAAAGGCAGAATTTAGAGCCTTGAAAAAAGAAAATCGTAGACAAATGCAAGAAAAAAACAAGTTAGTACGTCCAATCAAAAAAGATAATTAATCTGTTAAATTTTAGTTTAACATTTAAAAAAGTGAAACAGATGAAAACATTTTCAAAATATATAAGTTTATTAGTCATAATCTTACTAGTCGTTGGTTGTAGTGAAGACAAAGTATCCTTTAGTGGTACTGGTTCAATAACAGGAAAAGTGGTTTCTAAAGGAGATAATGTACCACTAGAAAATACAAGAGTGTCAACAAACCCTAGTTCTAGTATCGTTTTTACAGATGCTTCTGGAGATTTTGTAATTAATAATGTTGCAATTGGTACTTATTCTGTACAAGCACAAAAAGATGGCTATTTATCAAAGTTTGAGTCAGCTACTGTTACTGAGGATAATAGTGTAAACGTGATTTTTGAGCTGGATGTAGAAACAGCTAATAATGACGCGCCAAATGCACCAATTTTAGTGACACCTGCTAATAATGCGATTAATCAGACCTTAACTGTAGATCTAACTTGGGTTGGGACAGATCCTGAAGATGATGATTTAGTCTATCAAGTGCAGATATTAAACGACCAAAATTCAGATGTTTTAAACTATACAGACCTAACAGATACTACATTAACGGTTACAGGATTAGACTACGGAATCAAATATTTTTGGCAAGTTTCTGCTTCAGACAATATTAATGATCCTGTTTTAAGTGAAACGTTTAACTTTAAAACCATTGAGTTTCCTACCAACAGAGTCTTTTTTACTAGAAAAATAAATGGTAATAATGTTATATTTTCTGCGGATTCGGATGGTAATGAGTACCAATTAACATCATCAGGTAGTAATAGTTGGAGACCAAGAAAAGCAAGCAATATTGATAAATTAGCATTTTTAAGATCAAATGGAGGTCAAACACAAATTTATACTATGGATCTTAACGGATCCAATGTGGCTCAGGTAACTAATAGTATTTCAGTTAATGGCTTTAATTTAGAAGAACTAGATTTTGAGTGGAAAGATGATAACACAAAATTTGTTTATCCAAATTTTGATAAGTTATATCAAATAAATGTAGATGGTTCAGGGTTAACCCAAATCCATCAGACATTAAACGCTAATTTTATAACAGAGGTTGATTGGAATCAATTTACACAACGTTTAGCGATTAAAACAAATAATGCTTCTGGTTATAACGTAGAGATTTACACGATAAATAATTCTGGTACAATCTTGGACTATGTATTACAAGGCGTTAATGGTGCTGCTGGAGGATTAGACTATTCTTTTGATGGAACAAAGTTATTATATACATATGATGTGTCTGGTAATCAAAATACAGATTACAGACAATTAAATAACCATATGTTTATTTATGAAATAGCGACTTCTGTTGTTGATGATATATCATTAAATAAACCTGCTGGTACTAATGATTTAGATCCTAAATTTTCACCTAATGAAGCTCAGGTTATTTTTGTTAATACATCAAATGATGGAATATCACAAAAAGACATAGTTGTAATTGATGTATTAACTACTAATGATAGAACCCTGTTTTTAGAAAATGCAAAAATGCCAGATTGGAAGTAAATACTTACTTTACATCATTTTAAATAGAAAAGCACACATATTACTTGTGTGCTTTTTATTTATAAATATCTTTGTAGCCTAACACAACACAATGAGTTCCGAAATTTCTAAACGCTACAGCCAAAGAGGTGTATCTGCTTCAAAAGAAGATGTGCACAATGCAATTAAAAATATTGATAAAGGTTTATTCCCAAAAGCTTTCTGCAAAATAGTGCCTGATTATTTAACCAACGATTCAGAGTATTGCTTAATTATGCATGCAGATGGAGCTGGTACAAAATCGTCTTTAGCCTATATGTATTGGAAAGAAACAGGTGATCTTTCTGTTTGGAAAGGCATTGCACAAGACGCATTAATCATGAATATTGATGATTTGTTATGTGTTGGTGCAACAGATAATATCATGTTGTCATCTACTATAGGAAGAAATAAAAACTTAATTCCAGGCGACGTTATTTCAGCAATAATAAATGGGACAGAAGAGCTAATAGAGGATTTAAAATCTTTTGGAGTAACCATACATAGTACAGGAGGAGAGACTGCAGATGTAGGAGACTTAGTCCGAACTATTATCGTAGACTCTACCGTAACAGCAAGAATAAAACGAACTGATGTTATAGATAATGCTAATATTAAAGCAGGAGATGTAATAGTTGGTCTAGAAAGTTTTGGTCAAGCAACTTACGAGAAAAGTTATAATGGAGGTATGGGAAGTAATGGTCTGACCTCTGCTAGGCATGATGTTTTTAGTAAGTATTTGGCAGATAAATATCCTGAAAGTTTTGATGCGTCTGTACCAGAAGATTTAGTTTACTCAGGTCAAGTAAAGCTGACAGATAAGGTTGAAGATTCTCCAATAGATGCAGGTCAATTAGTGCTTTCGCCAACTAGAACATATGCACCTATCATAAAAGAAATATTATCTAAATATAATAATAAAGAAGTGCATGGTATGGTGCATTGTAGTGGAGGAGCGCAAACAAAAATCCTTCATTTTATAGATAATCTTCATATTGTAAAGGATAATTTGTTTCCTGTACCACCATTGTTCAAATTAATTCAAGAACAATCTAAGACAGATTGGAAAGAGATGTACCAAGTGTTTAACTGTGGACATAGGATGGAGCTATACGTATCGCCAGAAATTGCACAGTCTATTATCGAAATTTCAAAATCTTATAATGTTAATGCTCAGGTGATTGGAAGGGTAGAGGCTTCAGATGCTAAAAAGCTTACAATAGAAAGTCAATACGGAACGTTTGTTTATTAATTACAAATGAAAAATTAAAAGATATGAAAGGCTTTATCTTAATCTGCTTAATGGTTTGTGTAAATAGTGTATTTGCCCAAACAGAACAGCCAGAAAATCCACAAAACCCAGAACAACCAGTAAAAGTTTTGGATACAGTAAAATGGAGGCAATTAAATAAACTTGGGTTAGACATAAATGAAGTCACCTTTGTTAATTGGAATGCTGGAGGAGCAAATTCAATATCAGCATTATTAGCCATAAAATCTAGTTTAAGATATAAAAAAAATAACCTAATTTGGTTTAATGAAGTTAGAACTCGTTATGGTGTAAACAAACAAGAAAACCAACGTTTAAGAAAAACTGAAGACGAGTTAGAGCTAATTTCTACCCTAGGTTTTAGAAAAGATACTATTACTAATTGGTATTATTCCGGACGTTTTAATTTTAAAACTCAGTATGCTAATGGATATAACTATCCAAATAGGGATAATGCTATTTCTAGATTTATGGCACCTGGTTACTTGTTTGTTGGAGGCGGAGTGGAATACGGTAAAAACATCGAAAAATTATCATTTTATATGTCTCCATTAACCTTTAAAGCAACCTTTGTGTTAGATCAGGAATTAGCGGATAAAGGTACTTTTGGTGTAAGTCCTGCAATTTTTGATACATTAGGTAATAAAATAGTAGATGGAGAAAATGTAAGGACAGAAATGGGTGTTTTAGTTACAAATTCTTATGAGACTCAGGTTTTAGAAAATATTTATCTTAAAAATAGAGTAAGTTTATATACTGATTATTTAAATAGTTTTGGTAATATAGATGTAGACTGGGAAGTCGTCTTTGATTTTAAGGTTAATGATTTTGTAAAAGCAACCTTAGGATCACACTTAAGATATGATAATGATGTTAAGATTATTGAAGAAACAGAGATAGAAGACGAATTTGCAGAAAAAGGAGCCTCAATACAATGGAAGCAACTTTTAGGTATTGGAGTGATAGTTGATTTTTAAAATTATAAAGACTTATTGAAAACTAAACAAGCTATAAAAATTTTCACATTAATTGTTGTTATTTTAAACATAGCATCGATAGTCTTTTTGGACTTTTTTAATAGCCAAATTGTTAGGCTTGTTTCAAGTTGTCTCTTTTTATTGTTATTTGTTTTTTATAAAATAAAAGATAAAAATCTAATTGGTTTTATTTGTTTGTTGATTATCGCAGATGCTTTTGATTTGTACTATCTTCAACCATTTATAATTGAAACCTATTCGGTAATTAAAATGTTGGCATTTTCTTTATTATGTGTCAATTTATATAAAAAATTTAAACATCAAAAGCTAGGTAAAACTATTACAGGTTTATTTGTAGTTGTTATCATTATTAACCTATTAATTGGTTATAAAGCAGTATCCGAAACATCAACATTATTGGATTATAGTCAGTTGTTGTCCATTCAATTATATTGGATTGTATGCGTTATTTCTGGTGCTTTAGCAGCTAAATATTATTTTTGTGACGACTCCAATAAAGCGGTTTATTTTGTTGGGTTTACATTTTTATTCATTTTCACAGATCTAAGTGGTTTTATAGCTAATTTTTTTGAAGCCTATGCTTTCTTTTTTATTGAAAGACTCTTGTACTATTTAGCCTTTATGTGCTTAGGTTATTATTTGTTTTTTGCTTCTGACTTAAATATTGAAAAGTCTTAATTTTTGATTTTATAAGACCAAATGTTTAGCATTTTAAAAAAGCAAATTTTAAATAAATGCTTTATTGTAAGCAAACAATATTAAAGTATTGCAAATTCATAAATTATCGTATTTTTGTTTCACAATTTTAGAAGAAGATGTTAGAGAAGTTACAAATAGTTAAGCAACGTTTTGATGAGGTTAGTGATTTAATCATTCAACCTGATGTTATTACAGATCAAAAGCGTTATGTAGAACTAAATAAAGAGTATAAGGATTTACGTTTATTAATGGATAAGCGTGAAATATATATCGAGTTTACTGAAAATTTAAAAGAAGCTGAAGAAATTATTGCAGATGGTAGTGATGCCGAAATGGTAGACATGGCTAAGATGCAATATGACGAAGCCAAAGAGGCAATACCAAAACTAGAAGACGAGATCAGAGTATTATTAATACCTAAAGATCCTCAAGATTCTAAAAATGCAGTGGTTGAGCTTCGTGCTGGAACAGGTGGAGATGAAGCTAGTATTTTTGCAGGAGATTTATTTAGAATGTACACCAAATATTGCGAAAGCAGAGGATGGAAAGTAGATACTGTAGATTATAGCGAAGGTACAAATGGAGGTTTTAAAGAAATCCAATTTGAAGTTACTGGTGACGATGTTTACGGGACTTTAAAGTTTGAAGCTGGTGTGCATCGTGTACAACGTGTACCACAGACTGAAACTCAAGGACGTGTACATACAAGTGCAGCAACTGTAATGGTTTTTCCAGAAGCTGAAGAGTTTGATGTAGAGATTAACCCTAAAGAAGTTCGTGTAGATTTTTTCTGTTCTTCTGGACCAGGTGGTCAATCTGTAAACACAACATATTCTGCAGTACGTTTAACGCACATTCCAACAGGATTAGTAGCGCAATGTCAGGATCAAAAGTCACAACATAAAAACAAAGAGAAAGCTTTTAAGGTATTACGCTCGCGTTTATATGATATGGAGTTGGCTAAGAAAAACGAAGAAGATGCAGCCTTACGTGGTACGATGGTAACCTCTGGAGATAGAAGTGCTAAGATTAGAACCTACAACTACTCGCAAGGACGTGTTACGGATCACAGAATTGGTTTAACATTATACGATTTACAAAACATTGTAAATGGAGATATCCAAAAAATTATTGACGAATTACAATTAGCTGATAATACAGAAAAATTAAAAGCTAGTGACCAACATATTTAATAACAAGCCTCTTTATTGAGGCTTTTTTTATAACATGACAACACAACAACTACTAGAACAAATACACATCAAAAAATCCTTTTTATGTATTGGATTAGATGTCGATTTAAACAAAATTCCTAAACATCTATTACAAACCGAAGATCCCATTTTCGAGTTTAATAAAGCTATTATTGATGCAACACATCACTTATGTGTATCTTATAAGCCTAACACTGCATTTTACGAAGCTTACGGTTTAAAAGGATGGAAAGCATTACAAAAAACGATAAACTATCTTAACGATAAGCATCCAGAGATTTTTACAATAGCAGACGCTAAACGTGGTGATATTGGTAATACTAGTACAATGTATGCAAAAGCTTTTTTTGAAGACTTAGCGTTTGACAGTGTTACTGTTGCGCCATATATGGGAAAAGATTCGGTAGAGCCTTTTTTAGCTTTTAAAGACAAACACACTATTATGTTAGCGCTAACCTCTAATCAAGGTGCTTTTGATTTTCAAACTAAAACAGTAGATGGTAAAGAGCTGTACAAACAAGTACTAGAAACCTCTAAATCGTGGGTAAATGCTGAAAACCTAATGTACGTAGTTGGTGCAACTAAGGCTGAGTATTTTGCAGAAATTAGAAAAATAGTTCCAAATAGTTTTTTACTAGTTCCTGGTGTTGGCGCTCAAGGCGGTAACCTTCAAGACGTTTGTAAATACGGTATGAGTGATAATGTTGGTCTATTAATAAACTCTTCAAGAGGAATTATTTATGCATCAACAAACGAAGATTTTGCACAGGCAGCAGCTACAAAAGCAAAAGACTTACAGCAACAAATGGAAGTTATTTTAGATAAGATATAAATAATTGAACGTTTCGTCATGCTGAATTTATTTCAGTATCACATTATTTAAGTAATAATAGTATTGTTGTGTCGTACAGTCAATCGTAATGTTGGACTTATTTCAATAAAAATAATACCGTCTTGTAACGTCATGTTGAAAGTGTTTCAGCATCTCATTATTAAAAACATCACGACAATTTTAAGCCATAACTAAATGACACTTGCAGACCAAATAGGTAATACACTTAACATAGATGCTACACCAATACGCATCATCTCGTTAGTACCTTCTCAAACCGAATTATTGTACGATTTAGGTTTAGAGAATACTATTGTTGGACTTACTAAATTTTGTGTACATCCAGTACATTTGAAAGGAGACAAGCAAATTGTGGGAGGAACAAAGCAAATTAATCTTGAAAAAATTAAAGCATTAAAACCTGATATTATACTTTGTAATAAAGAAGAAAATACGCAAGATATCGTGTCAGCTTGTCAAACTATTTGTCCTGTACATGTTTCAGATATTGTAACTATAGTAGATTGCTTAGATTTAATAAAGCAATATGGTCAGCTTTTTAACAAACGTGATAATGCTAAAAAGATTTGCGAAACTATTGCAACTAACTTAAAAGAATTTCAAATTTTTATAAAAGATAAAGCCAGTTTAAAAGCAGCCTATTTTATATGGAAAGATCCTTGGATGGTTGCTTCTAACGGAACATTTATAAATCATTTATTACAATTAAATAAATTTGAGAATATATACGCTAACCTAGATCGTTATCCAGAGGTCGATATAAAAGCAATGCAGCTAGAAGGCGATCCTGAGGTTATATTATTATCTAGTGAGCCTTATCCTTTTAAAGAGGCACATGCTTTAGAAGTTAGTAGTGCATCAAATAATGCAAAAGTTATTTTTGTGGATGGCGAATATTTTTCTTGGTATGGCTCTAGATTACTAAAAGCGTTTGATTATTTTAAAAAATTAAGAGACCGTTTGTGATTGTTCTCTTGCTAGAAATTTTAACCTATTTAGCTTATTTAAAATCTTAATAGCTTTAAATGCAGATACGTCACTTTGTTCGTGGTCTGTTTGCCTTAAATTATAAGACTGTTCTATAAGCTGTTTGTATCGCTTATTAAGCTTATTTTGATGTTGTTTTAGTAAATTTAGTCTGTCCATGGTCTTAGGGGTTGGTAATTAGACATTTAAATTACTTTTTTTATTGATATAAACAAAATAATTAGCGATTTTTTGGCACAAAAAAAGAGCCCATTCTTAACCCTAAAAATAGACTCTATTTACTAACTAAACTAACTCTGCATCAAAAACGAAAGTGTGCTTTCTAATACAATGCAAATATCTAGCTTATATTTTGTTTCAATGTTAACTTAGTATTATTCTAAGTTTAATAAAAGGGTTAATCTTGTAAAGCAAATACTTTTTGTAATAAAGCAGTTGTTCTAGAGCCAACTTTGGTTCTAATTTCTTGCTCTTCAACAGCTATCATAGTGTAAACACCTTTTAAAGCTTCACCAGTAACATAATCTGTTAAATCTGGATTAACATTATTTGTAAAAGGGATAGCATTATATTTATTAATTAAGTTAGCCCAAATTTGGTCAGCACCAACTTTATCAAATGAGGCCTTAATAACTGGATTAAATTTGTCGTATAAAGCTGTTTGTGTTTTGCTACTTAAGTATTGCGTTGCAGCATCATTACTTCCTAATAAGATGTTTTTAGCATCAGTAAAAGTAATCTCTTTAACTGCATTAATAAAAATTGGTGTAGCCTCTCCAACAGCATCTTCTGCTGCTCTGTTTAATACTTTTAAACCTTCATCAGCAAGATTACTTAAGCCAATATCACGTAAAGCTTTATCAACTTTTTGTAATTCCTCTGGAAGTAAAATTTTAACTAATTCGTTTTTAAAAAAACCATCCGTTTGTGTCAATTTAGAGACCTGTTTGTCAATACCTAAGTCTAAAGCTTGTCTTAATCCTCCCGCAATATCTAAATCGCTAACACCACCAGCTTGTGGTAATTGGTTAACAACTTGCTGTAATTCTGCGCAAGCAGTAAAATTTAGAACAATTAGTAAGGCTAATATTTTTTTCATGTTATATAATTTAAGGCACAAATATACCTATTAATAAGATGCGTTTTTAATACAAAAACTGCGTTTTATTTTAATTTTCTTTTTTTTATGAATAAACACAAGGCTTGAAAGAACGAGATAAATGATTTTCACGAAAAAATAACAGTCTTATTATTCAACACCATTACTTTTCGTTTAAGATGAAGTTTTATCGCATTTGCCAGAACAATTTTTTCTAAATCACGTCCTTTTGCAATTAAATCCTCAATTGAGTGTGTATGTGATACTCTTGCAACATCTTGTTCAATAATCGGACCAGCATCTAAATCCTCTGTCACATAATGGCTTGTGGCTCCAATAATTTTCACACCACGTTTGTAGGCAGAATGGTAGGGTTTTGCACCAACAAAAGCTGGTAAAAAAGAGTGGTGTATATTAATAACCTTATTGGGATATTGACTTATTATTTTATTGGATACAATTTGCATATAGCGTGCCAAAACAATAAAATTAATACCATGTTTTTTACAAAGTTTTAATTGCTGGTCTTCCGCTTTGGCTTTAGTCTCTTTAGTAACTGGAATATGATAAAACGGTATATTAAAACTGTCTGCAATGGGTTTTAAAGTGTTGTGGTTACTAATTATAAACGGAATGTCTACGTCTAATTCTCCAGAGTTATAACGTCCTAATATATCATATAAACAATGGTCATATTTGGATACAAATAGTGCCATTTTTGGTTTTGTTTTGGCAGAGTAAATACGCCATTTCATTTTAAAACGATCGGCTAACTCATTTTTAAAAGTAACCTTAAAAGCTTCGATATTAAATGTGTTTTGTTCAAATTCGCTTTCCAAACGCATAAAAAATATGTTTTGTTCTCTATCAACATATTGGTCTATGTAAACAATGTTACCATTATTATTGGCAATAAAATTTGTAACACTTGCAATAATTCCTGATTGGTCATTACAATGTATTAGGATTGTTAATTTGTTCATTTTCAGTTGGTATTAGCAACTAAATTTACTGTAATTTTATCGGGATAATTATTTGTTTTTAACTTTTAGATAATTACGGATTATAGAGCAATATTTTTGAATATTCCGTAAATTGCAACCTCAAAACCCATTATATTTTAAGAATGACACAAGCAACACCATATAAACCAAAATATAAAGTTAGAATTGTAACAGCAGCAGCCTTATTTGATGGTCATGATGCGTCCATAAATATTATGCGTCGTATTATTCAATCTACAGGAGTTGAGGTAATTCATTTAGGACACGATAGAAGTGTGGACGAAGTGGTAAATACCGCAATTCAAGAAGATGCAAATGCTATTTGTTTAACCTCTTACCA
The DNA here is from genome assembly GCF_038900355.1 of Olleya sp. AS48. Classification (NCBI taxonomy): domain Bacteria; kingdom Pseudomonadati; phylum Bacteroidota; class Flavobacteriia; order Flavobacteriales; family Flavobacteriaceae; genus Olleya; species Olleya sp. AS48. The sequence goes on from NZ_JBBMRD010000012.1 coordinate 73,167, forward strand.
AGGTGGTCATAACGAGTATTTTAAATACATGTATGACTTGTTAAAAGAAAGAGGTGCAGAGCACATCAAGATTTTTGGTGGTGGTGGAGGAGTAATCTTACCTTCAGAAATTAAGGAACTTATGGATTATGGTATTGCCAGAATCTACTCTCCGGATGATGGTCGTGCAATGGGATTACAAGGGATGATTAATGATTTGGTTGAACAATCAGATTTTGCAATAGGTGATACTTTAAGTAATGAGTTGGACATTTTGCCTACTAAAAATCCTAAGGCAATTGCTAGAGTGATTTCTTCTGCCGAAAACTTTCCTGACGTAGCTAAAGCGACTTTAGATAAAATTCATATTAAAAATAAAGCGTCTAAAACTCCAGTTTTAGGTATTACAGGAACAGGTGGAGCAGGTAAATCATCTTTAGTAGATGAATTAGTTCGTCGTTTTTTAATCGATTTTCCAGAAAAAACTATTGGTTTAGTGTCTGTTGACCCATCAAAACGTAAAACTGGAGGAGCACTTTTAGGTGATAGGATTAGGATGAATGCAATCAACTCGCCAAGAGTGTACATGCGTAGTTTGGCTACACGTCAATCTAACTTAGCATTATCTAAATATGTAAACGAAGCAGTTCAGGTTTTAAAAGCTGCAGAATACGATTTAATTATATTAGAAACCTCTGGAATTGGACAATCTGATACAGAGATTATGGAACATTCTGACGTGGCTTTATACGTTATGACTCCAGAATTTGGTGCTGCAACGCAATTAGAAAAAATCGACATGCTTGATTTTGCAGATTTGGTTGCCATTAATAAATTTGACAAACGTGGCTCTTTAGATGCGCTTCGTGATGTTAAAAAACAATACATGCGTAACAATAATCTTTGGGATATACCACAAGATCAGTTGCCAGTTTATGGTACTATTGCGTCGCAATTTAACGATCCAGGGATGAATACGCTTTACAAAGCCATCATGGACAAGTTAGTAGAAAAGACGGATTCGGTTTTAAAATCGACATTTGAAATTTCTCAGGAAATGAGCGAGAAAATTTTTGTAATTCCACCATCACGTACACGTTATTTATCTGAAATTGCTGAAAATAATCGTGCTTACGATAAAACAGCAAACACGCAAGTTGAGGTTGCACAAAAACTTTACGGAATTTATAAAACTATTTGTTCAGTAATGGATGTCACATCGAGCGCAGTCGAGATGTCTCTTATTACTAAGCAAGGACTTGATCAAGATGAGATCCTGAAGCAAGTTCAGGATGACAAAAAGGATTTAATTAAAATGCTTATTGCTGAATTTGACAGAGTAAAATTAAACTTAGATCCATACAATTGGGAAGTCATTACAGGTTGGGATGAGAAAGTAAATAAGTACAAAAATCCGATTTATAGTTTTAAAGTAAGAGATAAAGAAATTAAAATAGAAACGCATTCTGAGTCATTATCGCATTTACAAATTCCAAGAATAGCATTACCAAAGTATCAAGCTTGGGGAGATTTATTACGTTGGACATTGCAAGAAAATGTACCAGGAGAGTTTCCATACACATCAGGATTATATCCATTTAAACGTACAGGAGAAGATCCAGCACGTATGTTTGCAGGAGAAGGTGGACCAGAACGTACCAACAGACGTTTTCACTATGTAAGTGCAGGATTGCCAGCAAAACGGTTATCTACCGCTTTTGATAGTGTAACACTTTACGGTAACGATCCAGATTTAAGACCAGATATTTACGGTAAAATTGGTAATGCAGGTGTTAGTATTTGTTGTTTAGATGATGCTAAAAAACTGTATTCTGGTTTTGATTTAGCCAATGTAATGACGTCGGTAAGTATGACCATTAATGGTCCTGCGCCTATGTTATTAGGTTTTTTTATGAATGCTGCTATCGACCAACAATGTGAATTCTACATTAAAGAAAACGGTCTTGAAAAAGAAGTAGAAGCTAAAATAGCTAAGATTTATAAAGATAAACAACGTCCATCTTATAATGGTGACTTACCAGAAGGAAACAATGGTTTAGGATTGATGCTTTTAGGTGTTACTGGTGATCAAGTGTTACCAGCAGACGTATACGCAGAGATTAAAAAGAATACCATTGCACAAGTTAGAGGAACGGTTCAAGCTGATATTTTAAAAGAAGATCAAGCGCAAAACACGTGTATTTTCTCTACTGAATTTGCATTACGTTTAATGGGAGATGTTCAAGAGTATTTTATCGAGAATAACGTCCGTAACTTTTATTCAGTATCGATTTCTGGATATCATATTGCAGAAGCAGGTGCAAACCCAATTACACAATTAGCGTTGACATTATCTAATGGTTTCACTTACGTGGAATATTATTTAAGTCGTGGTATGGACATCAATAAATTTGGTCCAAACTTGTCATTCTTTTTCTCAAACGGAATCGATCCAGAATATGCAGTAATTGGTCGTGTGGCACGTAAAATTTGGGCAAAAGCAATGAAGCACAAGTATGGTGCAAATGCAAGAGCACAAATGTTGAAATATCATATTCAAACGTCTGGACGTAGTTTACACGCTCAAGAAATTGACTTTAATGATATTCGTACAACACTTCAAGCTTTGTATGCTATTTATGATAACTGTAACTCATTACACACAAATGCATATGATGAGGCTATTACAACACCTACAGAAGAGTCGGTTAGACGTGCGATGGCTATTCAATTAATCATCAATAAAGAATTAGGATTAAATAAAAATGAAAACCCAATACAAGGGTCTTTTATTATTGAAGAATTAACAGATTTAGTTGAAGAAGCAGTTTTACAAGAATTTGACAGAATTACAGAAAGAGGAGGTGTTTTAGGTGCAATGGAAACCATGTACCAACGTAGTAAAATACAAGAAGAAAGTTTATATTACGAAACTTTAAAGCATAACGGGAAATTCCCAATTGTTGGTGTAAATACTTTTTTAAGTAGCAAAGGATCACCAACGGTTGTTCCTGCGGAAGTCATTAGAGCAACAGAAGAAGAAAAGCAATTCCAGATTAAAACGTTATCTAATCTTCATGAGGCAAATGACACAAAAGCATTACTTAAGGATTTACAAGAACGAGCGATTAACAACGAAAATATTTTTGAAGCGTTAATGGATGTTTGTAAAGTCTGTAGTTTAGGAGAAATCACTTCTTCGTTATTTGAAGTTGGAGGTCAGTATCGCAGAAACATGTAAGCAGAGACCCACTTTTTGTTTTCACGAAAAGTGAGTGAATCGCTTATCTCAAATTTATTATGGGATCTCATTATAGTTTTTGCTATTTAGAGCATAATAAAGAATATTAATACATAAAACAAAAAAGCGTTTCAATATGAAACGCTTTTTTATATTCAATAAAAAAAACATGTCAATTAAACACACCTTCAAAGCACAAGTAAAATGGACAATTAATGATGGTGAAAGTACAAGTAACCCAAGAACTTTTAGTAGAAATCATAAAGTAACCATTGCTAATAAAGTTTCGGATTTATCCGTGTCTGCAGCAAAATCATTTAGAGGAGATGACACGTTATACAATCCAGAAGATTTATTATTATCTGCTTTAGCATCCTGCCACATGATGTCTTATTTATACGTTTGCGCGCAAAACAATATAGAGGTAATAAGTTATTCAGATGATGCAGAAGGCGATTTGGAAGTGAATGCTTCAGGAAGTGGAAGTTTTAAAATAGTAAGATTAAAACCTGTTGTAACTATAAAAAATGAAACTCAAAAGGCGTTAGCGGAAAACCTTCATAGTAAAGCAAATCAATTATGTTTTATAGCAAACTCATGTAATTTCCCAATAACACATCTCGTAAAAATTGTAGTAAAATAATTTCATTTTAAAAAAAAGACTTCAAATTTGCATCTTTTTTTAATTAGTCACGTCTATTATATGAACCCATAAAAATAGATATTATGAAAAATATAAATTGTACTTGTGACTGTGACGGTTGCTCTAAAGGAAATTGTTTTAACTGCACATGTAATACGTGTACTTGCAATAACTGCAACTGTTAAGCATGACTTAAAAACAGTATTAATAACGCTAGTTTTGGTAACTTTATACTAAGATTAGCGTTTTTACATTACAATCGATATGGATACTAAAAACATTTGGAAATTACATGCAGACGATATCAAATATTTTATTTTAAGTAAAGTAAAAGACGAGGTAATCGCGGACGATTTATTGCAAGAAACTTTTATTAAAGTACATACTAAATTAAATACTTTAAAAGATGAAGGCAAGCTTAAATCGTGGCTTTTCTCCATTGCTAGGTATACCGTTTTGGACTACTTTAGAAGTAAAAAATTGGTGTATGAAACAACAGATGAAGATTTTATTTTTGAAGAACAAAAACTAGAACATACTGAAGCCGATTGCTTACATGGTATTATTAAAAGTTTACCTGAAAAGTACAGAGAACCTCTACTTTTAAGTGATGTAAAAGGTTTAAAACAACAACAAATTGCAGACCAATTAAATTTAGCCTTACCTACTATAAAGTCACAAATCCAACGTGGTCGAAAAATGATTGCTCAAGGTTTTGTGGATTGTTGTGATTTTGTAATTAATGACCAAGGATTTTTGGTTGGTGAAGTTAAAGACAAAGCAGACTGTAAAATGTGCCATTAATTACTACCTTTGTAATCTACAGTTTACACTAATATTTACATATCATAATTACATAAATGTCTTTCAAAAAATACCATCCTTCATTAAAAGAAAATATTGAAAAAGCAGGATTTGAAACCACTAACAAGTTTCAAAAAGAAGTGATGCCTTTAATTAAGGCAGGAACAGATCTTTACGCAATAGGACCAAAAGGATGCGGTAAGACTACTGCTATGATTATTAGTACCATTCAAAAATTAGGAGCTGAAGCTTTTGAGGATTCGCCAAGAGCAGTAATTATAGCTAAAGACAAAAAAACGACCTTAGAATTAAAAGAACGTTTTGAAGCTTTTACTAAAAGAACAGATTTACGTATATACTGTGCTTATGAAGAGCATGATTTAGAAAAACAACGTGAAGAGGTCTATTATGGTGTGGATATTTTGATTGCAACACCAAAACGTTTAAGTAAATTGTATCATTTAAATAGTCTGCATTTAGGAGAATTGAAGCTATTTGTTTTACATGATGCCGATTTTATTACTAGAAATAATTATCACAATTACATTTTAAGATTAAGCGAAAGCGCACCTAAAGCTAAGTTTGTGATTTTTTCTGAAACCTTTAATCCTAAAATTAAAGCCTTTCAAGACTCATTTATGTATAATGCAAGAGTAGTTGATTTTTCATAAATAATTAAAGTGTCAACATCCAAGTTGTTTGCAATTTTCTAAATTTTCTAATCTCTCTTTTCAAAATTGGTAAGTAGTCTTTACCATTGCTGTTACAAGACTCTAGACGACTACAGTTTTTATACAATCTATTAGTTAAACGGTTTACGGATGCTATATGTCTGTGTTTTTTGTCACGACAATGCTCTAACTCTGCATTAATAATTTCTGGAGCTAAGGATACCGACTGTTGTACAATATCGCCTGATACATAAATGTTGGCATCTTCTTTACCATCATCGTATAAGTATGCTAAATCCTGATTTAAATAGCTAGAAATGCTTCTAGATAAAACAAAAATTTGCATAGCCTGCTTATATATAGGTAGTTCTGACAGATGAGAAGGAATTGGAGCCGACATTTTATATTTTAATTTTTATCAAAAATAACGACTTACCAGTATTTTTAACTTTCGATTTTAAAGTATTAGCGTATATTTACTTTAAAATTTAATATATTTTTAAAATATTATTTAAAAATGAGTATAGATAAATTGAATTGGAAAATTTTGAAATGTTTACAACAAAACGCTAGGCAGTCCAATGCTGCTATTGGTCGTCAGGTGGGAATAAGCTCACCTGCTGTATCAGAGCGGATAAAAAAAATGGAGGATTTAGGGATTATTCAAAATCATATCACTTTAATTTCTCCTTTTGAAGTCGGTTATCAGTTAAAAGCTTTAATTACTTTACAGGCGTTTATGGGTAAATTAAAACCGTTTTTAGAAAAAGTAAAAACCCTTGATGAGGTGGTTAATTGCTACAGGATTACCGGAAATGAAAATATAGTTATGGAAGTGGTTTTAAAAAACCACAAGCATTTAGAGGCTTTTATTGATCAATTAATTATTTATGGCGAATGTAAAACGCAAATAATTTTATCTCATGTAGTTAAAAATAATGCTATTAAGCCAGTTTAAATTCGCCAAGGTGGATTTTTTCTATGCTTTCCTGCTTTAAATAAAATAATGTTATTTCCGTCAGGATCTTTTAAATGCGCTTCTGTCCAAAGCCATGACTTGTCTTCAATATCAGATGTAAAAATTATCCCTTTTTGTTTCAGTTTAAAAACTAAATCTTTTAAATTTTCATCTTCAAAATATAGCACTGTATTATCACTAGGTTGCATATTTATATTTTGGTGTATAGAAAAAGTAGCGTCACCATCGGGACAGGTAAACCTAGCATATCTTGGTAGAGCGTCAACAATAAGTTGCAGTCCTAAAAGTTTATAAAATGTGACGGATCTGTCTAAATTTTTAGAGGATATGGTTACTTGGTTTAAATTCATTTAGATGATTTTTTTTCCTTTCATAAACTGTTTTAATAGGTATAATAAAAACATGCATAATCCTCCTAATAAGGTCATGATATACCAAGTGTTATCAAAACCAACACGTTCAACAAGTTCCATACCTGTTTTGTGACCAAAGATATGTGCAAACGAAAATGCTATCGAGTATAATGCCATATATTCGCCTTGATTTCCTTTTTTAGCTTGTTGCAAGGCAAATGCATTCGCAAACGGAAAGGCTATCATTTCGCCAATGGTCATTAAAAACATACCAAAAATTAAAATTCCTGACCAACTAGAAAAGTTAAGTATTAAAAAGCTAGTGGCAGTTAAAAAGGCGCCAAATAGGATTAGTGACGTTTTTGCAAAACGTGTGTTTTCCAAATATTTAATTAATGGCATTTCTAATAAAAAAATAAAAAAACCATTGGCACCTAGTAATAATCCAATTTGCAGCTCGCTTAAATGATGCTCTGATCTGTAATATAATGGCATTGTAGAAAAATATTGCAAGAATATAAAACCAAATAAAAATAAAGCAAACAAAAAGATAATAAAGGGTTTGTCTTTATAAGCAGAGTATGGGTTGTCTACTTTAATTTGGTCTTGTACACGTGCCTTTTTAGGATTTAATACATTAATTAAAACAAATGTAGCCGCAATACAAGTAATGCCATCAACCCAAAATAATCCTCCATAACCCAACCCAACAATAATTAAACCACCAATTGCAGGTCCTGCTGAAAACCCTAGATTAATCGCTAATCTAATTAAAGTAACGCTTCTTGTTTTGTTTTCTGGTTTGCTGTAAGCGCTTAAAGCGACAAACATAGCAGGTCTAAACATGTCTGCCACTATCATTAACGCAAAAATACCCAATGATAATGTGTAAATGGTTTTAAGGTATTGCAAACCAATAAACATAAAGCCTGATATAAATAGGCTAAATACCATAATTTTGTAGTAACCTATCTTGTCTGTTAGTTTACCTCCTAACCAAGATCCTAAAACAGATCCAAGCCCAAAAGCAGTCATTACTGTACCAACGTTTGATAGGGTAAATCCTAAATCTTCTGTTAGGTATAAAGATAAAAATGGGATTACCATTGTACCTGCTCTGTTAATTAGCGTAATTAACGATAGCCACCATACTTCTTTTGATAGTCCATCAAAAGTGTTTATGTAGTTGTTAAATAGTTTTTTCATGGTTTGGTTGTTGTTATAAATGTAAAAAGTCCAACGGTTAGGTTGGACTTTTTTGTATTGTATAAATTGATATTTACATCATCATAACATATTACAGCTCCAACTACCTGTGTTTATACAAGAGGTTTGTTTAGATAAATATGTAATGACTAATTTCATTTTTAATAAATTATTAGACCAAAGCTAAACAAAATTTTGAATAAGTTGTATTTTTGAATTGAATTTTTAAAGTATTCATATTTAATATAGTAACGCATGAGATATATTATATTGTTATTTGTAATAATCACAAATTTAAGTTGTGCGCAAGATAAATTACCATTATTAGGAGATACAGATTACCAACGACAGATGAATGCAGATTTTAAAGATGCAGCCAAGTCACCTTTAACAGATAGAGATCGTAAAGTATTTAGAAGTCTAGATTTTTTTAAATTTGATAGTATTTATATGGTTAATGCAGATTTTAAACGTACGCCTAATGAAACGCCTTTTAAAATGAAAACCACCACTGATAGAGAGGTAGATTATATTAAATATGGCGAAGCTACTTTTACTATTAAAGATAAACTGTTAAAGTTAAATGTTTATCAAGATTTAGAAATGGCTGAAGAAGTAGGTCAGGAGGAAGCTTTATTTTTACCTTTTATGGATAATACTAATGGTGTAGAAAGTTATAAAGGTGGACGCTACATAGAGGTTAAATTGCCTAAAGATGACAAAATATTTATAGATTTTAATAAAGCTTATAATCCTTATTGTGCTTATAATAAAAAGTACTCTTGTCCGATTGTTCCTTCTGAAAATATTTTATATGTACGTATTGAAGCAGGTGTAAAAAAATATACCAAAACGTAAACTAAAATTGTTTAGCTAACCACATTCCTAAAAAAACTGCTAAAAAACCAAGAATAAAACTAGTGATTGTGTATAACGCAAAACTGGTAAAATCTCCAGATTTTAAAAACACATGGTTTTCATAAGCAAAAGTAGAAAAGGTTGTAAATCCACCACAAAAACCAGTAGCTAGTAACAATGTTTGGTTGTTACTAAGTGTATTATTTTTTAAAGCTAAACCTAATATTATACCTATAAGTAAACTCCCTAATACATTGGCTAAAAAGGTTCCGTAAGGTATTCCGTTGTTTGTATTATTTAGCGCTTTTCCAATAATATAGCGTAGGACACTACCAAAACCACCACCTACAAAAACTAAAACAAGTTGTTTCATTTAATGATTTAAAGTTGTGTTGTTTTCTAACACTATTGGTAAATAAATTTCAGTAATCCAATCCGCAGGATTAGGCGTATTGCTTGGGTCTGTCACATATACTTCTAGCGCAACACCAGTTTTATCAGGTACTAAATTAATGTCTGTTTGATATTTCATAGCAGTATTCCAAGCTTCTTCAAGATGCGTGTAATTTCCTTTTAAAGTTGTTTTTAAGGCATCAAAAGGTTCTAATTGTCCAGTTAATATTTCGCTATCAGTTGTAATAACCCTATCACTAGTTGGTATAGCACAAGAAAAAATGACTGCATTGTTTTCTAAATCCCATTTATGATATATAATAAAAGGAGCTCCTGAAGGCTTAATATTGTTGTCAGTAAGGTATTGTTTAACTTCAGGAAGCATTTGCTGCATTTTAACTTTAAAATTTTCAATTTTACTAGAAGTGGTATTATAAAGGTAAAAACCACCACTATGTTGTGTTACACCATTTACTTTAATATTATAAATCGTCATGCTTTTTACCACCTTTTGGTCTAAAAGCTCTAAGCTTCTGTCGTAGTATGGTCCAATTTTACTATCCATGCCACCTGTAAAAGCAGCATAAGCTTTAAAACCAAAAGGTAAATCTTTACCAGAAATGGTCCATTTTACATCAGTACTACCATCTGCATTTGGCATAAAAGTCCAAACAACGTCAGAACTTGGGTAATCAGCAAACTGCATGGTTTGTGTAATGGATTTATTAGGATTGGTATCTATAGTGCGCATGGTACCTGTTTCACCATTATCAATCCAAGAGTAAGAACCATCAATACCTTTTGTTTGTTCTGGATAATTAATAGTCATTTCTGGTTTTTCTTCTGTCCAAGCATTCCAATCTTCCCAGTTTTTAAAATCTATCACTTCATTATATATTAAACTAGCAGGTGCTTGAATAGTTCTAGTTCTTGATACACTAAAATCATTAGGTTGTACTGCAATATAAATAGCTATAGCTATGATTGCAATAAGCAATAAAAATAAAAGGTATTTTAAGTATTTCATTCTTAAAAATTAAATGGTTGTTATTTCAAAGATAATCAATTTACAATTTGTTAAATTCTTATCTTTAAAGACTTTTAAAAAACTATTTAATTATGAAATTAAAATCAATATTAAGTGCTGCATTTGTTGCGACACTATTATGGTCTTGTGGTAATGACAAAGCAGAAAAGCCAACTACCCAAGAGGAACCTAAAGTAGAAACTGCTTTTAACTTTAATGTAGAAGAATTTGCAGATATTAAAATACTACGCTATCAAATTCCGGGTTGGGAAAAACTAACCTTAAAGGAACAAAAATTAGTGTACTACTTAACACAAGCTGGTTTGGCAGGTCGTGATATAATGTGGGACCAAAATTACAGACACAATTTAAAAATTAGAAAAGCATTAGAAAACGTGTATACCAATTATAAAGCTGATAAAACATCAGATAATTGGAAGGCATTTGAGGCTTACCTTAAACGTGTGTGGTTTAGTAATGGTATACATCATCATTATTCTAACGATAAACTTAAACCAGAATTTTCTCAAGAGTATCTAAAGGAAATTATGTCAGCAACAAACACAACATTAGCAGGAGAAGCTTTTGATGTAATTTTTAACGACCAAGATGCTAAAAAAGTTAATCAAGCAAAAGGAGTTGATAATGTCTTAGAAAGTGCAGTTAATTTTTATGGACCAAATGTAACTAATGCAGATGTAGAAGCCTTTTACAAAAAAATGAAATCTCCAAATCCAGACAAACCATTATCATACGGATTAAACTCACAATTAGTAAAAGAAGATGGTGTTTTAAAAGAACGTGTTTATAAATCAGGTGGTTTATATGGTTCGGCAATTGATCAAATTGTAAAATGGTTAGAATTAGCAAAAGGAGTAGCTGAAAACCAAGAGCAAGCTACAGCCTTAGGACTTTTAATTAGATATTATAACACAGGAGATTTACAAACTTGGGATAATTATAATGTGGCTTGGACAGCAGCAACAGCTGGTAATGTAGATTATATTAACAGTTTTATTGAAGTTTATAATGACCCATTAGGTTATAGAGGGTCTTATGAAACTATAGTACAAATCAACGATTTTGATATGTCTCAAAAAATGGCTGTTTTATCTGAAAACGCACAATGGTTTGAAGATAATTCACCTTTAATGCAAGAACATAAAAAAGAGAATGTGGTTGGTGTAACGTATAAAGTTGTAAACGTTGCAGGAGAAGCTGGAGACGCTTCACCAAGCACACCAATAGGTGTAAACTTACCAAATGCAAATTGGATTCGTGCAGCAGTTGGAAGTAAGTCAGTATCCTTAGGTAACATCATTCATGCCTATAATAATGCAGGAAGTACAGGTCGTTTAAAAGAGTTTGTAAACGATGATCAAGAGTATGAGTTAGAAGAAAAATATGGTCAAATAGCAGATAAATTACACACTGCTTTACATGAAGTTATTGGACACGCGTCAGGACAATTAAATCCAGGTGTTGGAGAAACTAAAGAAACCCTTAAAAACTATGCTTCAACTTTGGAAGAAGGTCGTGCAGATTTAGTAGGATTATACTATTTATACAATCCTAAATTACAAGAATTAGGATTAGTTGACGACTGGAAAAGTGTTGGTATGGCTGCTTACGATGGGTACATACGTAATGGTTTAATGTCCCAATTAATAAGACTTAATTTAGGAGATGATGTAGAAGAAGCACACATGCGTAACAGACAATGGGTAAGTGCTTGGGTATTTGAAAAAGGTCAAGCAGACAATGTTATTGAAAAAATAACAAGAGACGGAAAAACCTATTTTAATATTAATGACTACGATAAGCTACATGACTTATTTGGGCAATTACTGCGCGAAACACAACGTATTAAATCTGAAGGAGATTATAAAGCGGTTGAGGATTTAGTAGAAGGTTATGGAGTAAAAGTTGATCAAGCAATACATGCCGAGGTTTTGGAACGTAACAAACAATTTACATCGCCTCCATATAGCGGATTTGTAAACCCAGTTTTAGTACCAGAAACTAATGACGCAGGAGAGATTACTGCTATTAACGTAACACAACCAGAAAGTTTTGATGGTCAAATGTTATTTTACAGTAAAAACTACAACTTCCTACCAGAAGAAAATTAAAATTATAACGCTTTCGCGGAAATTAAAAAGCCTTAATCTAATTTAGATTAAGGCTTTTTTTATATTATAATTATAAGATGTATTTTACTTAAAAATCACTTTAATAGCGACAATCATACCAATAAAAGCAAGAAAAGCTAATAGTATCCATAGGACACCTTTATAATGGACTTTGTGCAAGTTTAGATCCTTACGGTACATTCTAATCAGTACGATAATAAATGCGATAGCGAATAAAATTCCAAAAACGATTTGTCCTTTACTAAACATAATTTATTTTTAAGCAAAATTAGTAAAACTAAGTACTAACTTCAAGGAATAAAACAACAATTACATGCAAGATAAAATACAGGCTGTAAAAGCATTTCATACCGCTTTTAAAATAGGACACAGAGAAACACCTAAAGCAGATTTAGGTCTAGATAAAAACCTACTGCGTTACGAGTTAATGCGAGAGGAAAATGAAGAATATTTAGAAGCAGCAAAAAACAACGACCTAGTTGAAGTAGCAGATGCATTAGGAGACATGCTATACATATTGTGTGGTACGATAATAGAACATGGTATGCAAGATAAGATAGAAGAAGTCTTTGCAGAAATACAACGTAGTAATATGAGTAAATTAGGAGAAGATGGAGAACCTATTTACAGAGAAGACGGTAAAGTACTAAAAGGTCCAAATTATTTTAAGCCTAATATTAAAGCAATATTAGACAAGTAATATATAATAATTACAACAAAAAAAAAGCAACCAAATGGTTGCTTTTTTAGTTATCTAAAATTAGATAAAACTATTTATTAAAATTAAAGTTTAACTCGCCATCCAAAAGGATCTTCAGTTTTATTAGTTTGTATATTTATAATACGTTGTTTTAATTGTGATGCAAATGATTGATCTTGCTCTGGTATTTCAAAGTCTTCACCTCTAAAACCAAAACCAGAAATTGGCGAAATTACTGCAGCAGTTCCAGCACCAAACATTTCTTTTAAGCTACCGTTTTTAGCAGCATCAACTAACTCGCTAACTTTTACTTTTCTTACCTCAGTTTTTATACCTTCAGCTTCAGCTAATTGTAGGATACTTTTTCTTGTAATTCCATCTAAAATCCTATCACTAACAGGAGAGGTTAGTAAAGTGTCGTTAATACGTATAAACACGTTCATTGCACCAGCTTCCTCGATATATTCATGAGTAGTATCATCTGTCCAAATAACCTGTTGGTATCCTTTAGCTTTTGCTAATTGTGTTGGATAAAATTGTCCAGCATAATTACCACCAGCTTTAGCAAAACCTACACCACCATTAGCACTACGTGAGTAAGTTTCTTCAATTAAAACATTTACTTTTCCAGAAAAATAAGCACCTGAAGGTGCAGTACAAATTATAAATTTATATTCGTCAGCAGGAGAGGCATGAAACCCTTTTCCTGAGGCAAAAATAAAAGGTCTAATATATAGCGAGCTACCTTCGTTAGTAGGTATCCAGTCTTTTTCAACTTCTAAAAGTGCTTTTAATCCCTCAAGAAAATAATCTTCCGGAACTTCAGGAATTGATAAACGTTTAGCCGAAATATTTAAACGCTTTACGTTCTCTAAAGGTCTAAACATAAACACATCCTCAGTAGTATCCTTATAGGCTTTCATTCCTTCAAAAATAGACTGACCATAATGAAAAATTTTGGCAGATGGATCTAAAGTAATTGGGCTATATGGTACAATTTCTGGCAGTTGCCATTTACCATCTTTATAATCACAAGTTAGCATATGATCTGAAAAAACTTGTCCAAAAGCTAAATTGTTAAAATCAACAGTGCTTAGTTTTGAAGTTTCAGTTCTAGTAATTTTTATGTCTTTTTTGGTTAAAGTTGCCATATATTGTGGTTGAATTTCTGTTACAAAAATACAGAAATATATATTAGAAAGTATGCTATTACGCTTAAAATACTATCTTTGGATAACAAATTATAATAGAAAACACGATGAAAAATTATTTAATCTTATTTGCATTATTGTTAGCAATAGTAGCTTGTAAAAATGAAACAAAACAAGACGACACAGTTAAAGACGAAGTTGTTACTGAAACAGTTGAGGTGAGTTACAAATCTTTTGGTAAAGAGATTAATGCAGATGACGCTGTTGCTTCTTCATCTATGCTTAGTCACTACGCAGCCATGAAAGCAGGTGATAGTATCCCAACTAAAGTAAATTTAAAAGTTAAGGAAGTGTGTCAGGCTAAAGGTTGTTGGATGACAGCAGACTTAGGAGATGGTAATGACGTTATGGTAAAATTTAAAGACTATGGTTTTTTTATGCCAAAAAATATTGCAGAACAGGAGGTTATTGTCAATGGTTTGGCTTTTGTTGAAGAAGTGTCCGTAGAGGAGCAACGTCATTACGCAGAAGATAAAGGTGCAGACAAAGCAGAAATTGAAGCTATTACTGAACCAAAACGTACATTTTCATTTTTAGCTGATGGTGTATTATTAGTAGAAAAACAATAATATGAAACCTGTTTTTTGTTTTATAATTCTAGTCTTTTTTATATCATGTAAAGACAATGCTAATAAGGCTGTCAAAGCAGAGGTTATTTACGACATGTATGTACCTTCAGAAATGTCAGTTTTAATGAAAGAGCTGTATGCATTTAATCTTGAGCTTAAAAAACAGGTTGTAAAAGAAGAGGAATTAACCCCTTTTCCGGAGCAATTTTTGAATATTCATACTGCCCAATTATCAGACTTTAAAGCTAGAACCGAACGATTTAAAAGTTTTTCTAATATCTTTTTAACCGCTCAAAAGGAGATTTATAACACTAATTCTGATTTAAGTTTAAAAGACAGGTTTAATAATACAATTAATACATGTATCTCTTGTCACAGTTTAGAATGTACAGGACCAATTCCTAAAATTAAAAAACTTTTAATCTCACAATAGGTTGAAACCAATAATCGAAATTACAAAAGATGGTTCTTCAACATTGTTGCACCCAAAATACAAAGCACATTACCATTCTACTTCTGGAGCAATAGAAGAGTCTGATTTTGTCTATCTTAAATCAGGATTGTTTTATTTTTTGTCTTCTTTAAAAAGTCAAGAAGAAACACAATCCTGTTCTATTTTAGAGTTAGGTTTTGGATCTGGACTTAACGCCTTTAATACGCTAGTTAAATCAGAAACACTACCACTAACAATTAATTATGTTGGTGTAGAGACATTTCCGGTTACCATGGATATAATTAATCAATTAAATTTTCCAGAAGAATTATTGGTTCCTGAACAGCAAAACATATTTAATACAATGCATGAGGTCTCTTGGGACATACCACATAAAATAACACCAAGATTTACACTAGAAAAAAGAAACCAAGACATCTTTAATTTAAAAGCTATTAATCAATTTGATGTTATTTATTTTGATGCTTTTGGACCAACCGAACAACCTGAATTGTGGACAGCCTCTATTTTTAAAATAATGTTTGAAGCACTTAAGCCCAATGGTGTTTTAATGACCTATTGCGCTCAAGGTGCTGCAAGACGTGCTATGTCAAGCGTAGGTTTTAAGGTAGACCGTCTTCCTGGTCCACCAAGTAAGCGACATATATTAAGAGCTGTAAAAGAAGCATAATTAGCTTGTATAATTTATATCATTTTACTAAACGTTAAAGCTTACTTAAAGCAATTACAATTAGTCAGACTTATTCGTATTTTTATATAAAAAAGAATGCGCATATTAATTACAGGAGCAACAGGTTTAATTGGTAGCGAAATTGTAAAACAATGTCGTTTAAATAATATTGCTGTTAATTACCTTACTACAAGTAAATCCAAATTAGAAACAGACCCAAATTATACAGGGTTTTATTGGAATCCTTCAAAAAATGAAATAGATACAGCATGCCTAAATGAGGTTGATGCTATAATACATTTAGTTGGAGCTAGTATTTCAAAACGCTGGACAGCGTCTTATAAAAAAACAATTATGTTAAGTCGTGTCCAAACATCACAATTACTTTTTGATACGCTTAAAAATCATCCTAATCAGGTTAAACAAATTGTGTCTGCTAGTGCAATTGGTATTTATCCAAGTTCATTAACTAATTACTATTCAGAAGATTTTAATACAGTAAGTTCTTCGTTTTTAGGTCAAGTGGTAGAACAGTGGGAGCAGGTTGTAGATGCCTTTTCCACTTTAAATATTATGGTATCTAAAGTTAGAATAGGATTGGTGCTATCTGCAAAAGGTGGTGCGCTTCCTGAAATGGCTAAACCAATTAAATTTGGAGCAGGAGCAGCTTTTGGATCTGGTAAACAGTGGCAATCATGGATTCATATTACGGACTTGGCTAATCTGTTTTTACATGTACTGGAAAACAAATTAGAAGGTGTATATAATGGTGTAGCACCAAATCCAGAAACTAATAAGCAATTAACAAAATCTATAGCACAACAATTAAAAAGACCTTTGTTTTTACCTAACATTCCAGAGTTTTTAATGAAACTAATTTTAGGCGAAATGCATATTTTGTTATTTGAAAGTCAACGTGTAAGTTCTAAAAAGATAGAAGATACTGGATTTAGTTTTGAGCATTATAATTTGCAAAGTGCTTTGCAAGAGGAGTATTAAAACCAGTTATTTATAATTTTTCCTTTTAACTTTTATAACTTTATATCTAAGCGCATCATAGTATAAACTTATTAGTAAAATTGTTGCACCAATAATTAATGTGTTTAATTGTAAATTTAGTTTTGAGTAAAAAAATCCACCACTAAGTCCACCAGCAAAAAAGAATAAAATAATATAAATACGCAGTTTAATATTTGCTTTTAGTTTTACTCTTATAGCATCATATTTGGGAAATAATAACATGGAAAGATCAATGCCTAAGTCTGTAAAAAGACCAGTTAAATGTGTTGTTCTGACAACTGCATTTGAGATTTTTGTTACAAAAGAATTTTGAAGTCCCATTGCAAAAAGGAGTAAACATATCACTATGTTTGGATATAAAATCATTAAAAAATTACTTGAAATGCCTATAGATATTAAAATAAAACATTCAATAAGTGTAGGTATAACGTAAACATTAAGTTGTTTGTTTTCTCTAAATTTTTCAATCAAAAAGCTAGAGCAAAAAGAACCAAATAAAAATGAAAATATATACAAAAAATAAATAGTTCCTTTCCAAAATTTAAATTCAGCAACATCATTTATAAATAGTGCAAAATGACCTGTAACATTTGTTGTTAATTGATTAAAAGCTAAAAATCCCACTACATTAACAATTCCAGCAACAAACGATAATACTGTAGCAATGCGTAGATTATGTTTTAGATTTCTGCTTTTGCCTTGATGTCTAAACATTACTTTTAATTTATTGACACTAAATTAATTTTAATACTATTAAACATGATACAATTAATCTCATGTTATTTTTATGGAAACTGTATCTACAAGTTAAAGTAAAATTATAAATAACACTGATTTACTGTCTTAAATTTTTAATTCTTTCTAGCAAAGTAGGATGCGAGTAATGCATAGAAACATACGCTGGATGTGGTGTTAAATTACTTAAACTATTTTTAGATAATTTTTTTAAAGACGTAATTAAAGGTTCTGCTTTGTACGTTGTTTTTGCGAAATTATCGGCTTGGTACTCAAACTTACGTGAAAACCAGTTCATTAATAAACCTGTTATTTCAGATAAAGGCGAATATAAAATTCCGAAAGCAATTAGTCCTATATGATAACTTGGTGTTGTAACACCTAAGGCTTCGCTCAACATTGGGTTTCCTATTAAAAGCGATAAAATATAAAGGGTAAAACCTGTTAATAATATGGATGTTATCAGATTAAAAATAATGTGTTTCTTTTTATAATGGCCAATCTCATGCGCTAAAACAGCAACAATTTCATCTTCATTTAAATCGTTAACTAAAGTATCATATAGTGTAACGCGTTTTTCATTTCCAAAACCGGAAAAATAAGCGTTTGCTTTTGTACTACGTTTAGAGCCATCTATAATAAAAATTTTATCTAAATTAAAACCAACAGTATTAGCATAGTCAGAGATTGCAGTACGCAAACTGCCATCTTCTAATGGACTTTGTTTATTAAATATTGGCACGATTAGTCTTGAATAAAATAGATTTACAAAGACCGTAAATACGGTTATTAGCATCCAAGCATATAACCAGAATTTTGAGCCTGTAGTTTGATAAAACCAGGTTAAAGCACCTAATATTAAACCACCAACCAAAATAGTCATCATCCAACCTTTAATTTTGTCTATGATAAAGGTTTTTTTTGTGGTGTTATTAAACCCAAACCGTTCTTCTATAACAAAGGTTTTATAATAAGAAAAAGGTGTAGTCAACACATCGCTACCTAACATTATTATTCCAAAAAAAATAAGTGTTACTAAAATAGAATTATTGGTTAACTGTCTTGCCAATTGATCTACGTATGCAAAACCATCAAAAAAGAAAAACCCTAAAGTTAATAGTATAGAAAACGTTGAGGTAAGCAATCCAAATGTATAGTTAGTCGCTTTGTAACGTTGTGATTTTTTGTATTCTACGTCGTCATAAACATCCATTAGCTCGTAAGGCAAAGCATCATTATAGTGTTTTGCGTTAAGCGCATCCAGAATTTTATCTATTATAAAACTTATAATTAGTATGGCAATTAAAATGTAAAATAAAGTGGTTGCAGTCATTTGTTTATTTAAAATTACGCTGACGTTTAGCTTCAAAAATTAATATTCCAGCAGCAACAGACACATTCATGGAGTCTATTGCACCTTGCATAGGTATTTTTATATTTTGTTTAGACGCTTGTCGCCAAGTCTCACTTAAACCATCAGCTTCCGTACCAACAACAATAGCAGTTGCTTTACTATAATCTTGTTCGTGATAATGCACAGCATCTTGTAAAATGGCACTGTAAATAGCAATATTATTTTTGTTTAAAAAAGTTATAATATCTTCAGTGCTACCTGTTGCAATTTGGTTGGTAAAAACACAGCCAACGCTAGAACGTACGATGTTTGGATTGTACAAATCTGTTTTTGGATTTGCAATAATTACAGCATCTACATTTGCCGCATCTGCAGTACGTAAAATGGCACCAATATTACCTGGTTTTTCAGGTGCTTCGGCGATTAAAATTAAAGGGTTGTTATTGTTAAAAACAATAGATTCTAATTGATGTGGTTTGCTTTTGGCAATAGCGATTATACCTTCCGTAGTTTCACGATAGGCTATTTTTTGGTAAACTTCTTTTGAGACTTCAATAATATCAATAGTCTTAGGTAATTCAGCAAGTTTTGTAATATCATAAATTTCGGGTAAGACTAAAATAGTTTGTATGGCATACTGTCCGTTTAAAGCCAGCTGAATTTCGCGTTCACCTTCTAAAACAAACGTATTTGTTTTTTTACGTTCACGGGATTTTTCTTTAAGTAAAACAATATGTTTTATTAGTGGATTTTGAGTGCTACTTATTTCTTTATTTGCCATTTTAAATGTTTAAAACCCTATTTGTATTTCATTACAAATTTAAGCTAAATCTTGCAGTCTACAAGACTGATGCATTATCTAAAATTTATTTTGATATTTAGGTGTAAATACATAATAAATACGCTATAAAATAACAGATACTTTAAAAATTGAAGACTAATAGAAAATATCAAATTGCTACCTTTTTTTTGTAAAGAAATGTGATTAATTTCGACTTACTTAAGAATACTAAAAACCATTATTTAAATGAGAAAAATACTTTACACATTATCACTAGGTTTATTTTTGTTTTCATGTAAATCTGAAACAAAAACCGAAACTCAAACTGTGACAAACGAAGCAGAAAAAGCACCTACAGAAAAAGCAGTTAAAGAGACTAACAAATATCCGGAAAATTTAACTAAAGTATTTAAGGCACATGGTGGTTTGGAGCTTTGGAAATCTATGCGATCTTTAGAGTATACGCAAGAGAAGCCTGATGGAAAAGAAGTTACAACTACAGATTTATACAATAGAAAAGCCTTATTAACATCTCAAAATTATGCTATTGGTTTTGATGGTCAAAAACCATGGTTATTAAATAAAACAGATAAAGAATATAAAGGTTATGATCCTAAATTTGGCTATAACTTAATGTTCTATTTTTATACTATGCCTTTTATTTTGTCTGACGACGGAATTAAATTTTCTGAAGCAGAAGCACTAACTTTTGAAGGTGTGACTTATCCAGGAATTAAAATTTCATACGATAATGGTGTAGGAGCAACACCTGAGGATATTTATGTATTATATTATAATGCTGAGACTTTTAAAATGGAATGGTTGGGTTACACAGTAAACTTTGTGCCAGGAATTGATACTAAAGAATTACATTTTAGACGTTATGGTGATTGGCAAGAAGTAAACGGTCTACTTTTGCCAAATACAATTACAGGTTATGGTTTTAAAAATGATAGGCCAACAACACCTAAAACGCCTAATGTTTTTACAGATGTAAAGTTGTCTACAACAGCACCAGATGCAGCAATGTTTGTTAAGCCAGAACAAGCTAATTTTGTAGACTAATTTAATTTATAAATTATATTAAAAAAGCTTCAGTGTAATACTGAGGCTTTTTTTTGTAATGAATGTAATAATTTACGACTTAACTTGCTACTCATAAATAAAACATATTATAAATGAAACAATTACTGTACACCTTATTTTTAGGATTAATGCTTTTTTCTTGTAAAAGTGAAGTTAAAAAAGAAACCATATCTGAAACTGATTATTCTAAAGAAACATTGGATGTAACGACTTCAATCTATCCAGAAAATATATCTAAAGTTTTTGAAGCTCATGGAGGTTTAGATAACTGGAACCAAATGCAATCTTTAGCTTTTACCATGACAAAGCCAACAGGTAAAGAAGTGACTACAGTTAATTTAAAATCTAGAGAATCTGTAATTACTACGCCAAATCACACGCTAGGTTTTGATGGTAAAGACGTTTGGTTGGATTCTAAAAATAAAGAGGAGTATCAAGGTAACCCTAAGTTTTATTATAACTTGATGTTTTATTTTCATACAATGCCATTTGTGTTAGCTGATAATGGGATTAATTATAAAGTAGCTAAACCTTTAAGCTTTGAAGGAGTGGAATATCCAGGAATAAAAATTAGTTATGATAATGGTGTAGGAGCATCTTCTGACGATGAGTATGTATTATATTATAATCCGACTACATTTAAAATGGAGTGGTTAGCTTACACTGTTACATTTAATAGTAAAGCTAAAAGCGAACAATGGTCGTTTATTAAATACAGTAATTGGCATACTATTGAAGGCATAGTATTACCAGAGACTTTAACATGGTATCTTGTTGAAGCTAATTTACCAGTTAAAAAACGAAACGATTTACAATTTACAAATGTTACTTTATCTAAGCAATCATTAGCTGCAAGTACATTTGCAAAGCCAGAAACTGCTGTTGTAGTGGAGTAGTATTTACAATTTTATAAAATAAAAAAGGCGACCCAAAGGGTCGCCTTTTTTAGTGTTTAATGTTTGGTATATTATTAAGTCTAGGATTTGGGAAATTACCAGTATACAAAATACGCTCTAGTTGTAAATCTAAATTTGGCTGATTAGCTATTTTTATATTGTTAAAAGATTTTCCAATATTATCTGGAACTATAAACAGCTGACCTTGTCTAATATCATCCATATAACTAATAACATAGGTGTTACCTACTATACTTTTAGTAATAGCGTCTAACTTATTATAAACAGTATTAAAATAATCGGCATTTATATTTAATGCTAGTACAGGTTCTAGTTTGTTTTGACTTAGACAAAATACACTAACAAGAGTAAATGATACTATTAATAACTGTTTCATAATGGTTTTTTTTATAGATTAAAATAAAAGACGTTATGACTTTGTCGTTGTTTTGAGTGTTGATTTTTAGTTAGTTAATGAAAGCTACTCGAAAAATTATAAAATTGTTTTTTTTTTTTTTTTGAGTAGCTTTCTAATTGTCCTTAAGGTTGTAATCCAGATTACTATTGTTTATACTTCTCAGAATAACGCTTGTACAATTCTGTTTGGTGTGTTTCTAAACTGATGTTACGACCTTGGATAAAGGCTTGATCCAATTTGTTTGTTCTCATATCCAAAGCATCACCTTGGCTAATAAATAATGTAGCGTCTTTTCCTACTTCTAATGAGCCTACTTTATCATCAACTCCTAATATTTTTGCTGTATTTAATGTAATTAAACTTAAAGCTTGTGCTTTAGATAAGCCATAAGCAACAGTAGTTCCAGCTAAAAACGGTAAATTTCTAGTGTTCATACGTTCCATATCTCCTGCATTTTCTAATCCAACTAAAATACCAGCATTTACTAATTGCGATGCTAATTTGTATGGTAAATCATAATCATGATCATCTCCATTTGGTCTAGAGTGCGTACGTTGTACTAATACAGGTATGTTGTTTTGTTTTAATAAATCAACAACATTATTTGCTTCATAACCACCAACAATAACTAAGTGTTTTATGTTTTCTGCTTTAGCAAAATTAATAGCATCTGTAATTCCTTTCTCGTTATCGACATGTACAAAAAGCTTTTTGCTACCATCCATTAACCCTTCTAAAGCTTCAAAAGGTAAATCTTTTGGAGATGTTTTATTAGCATTATAGGCTTTGCTCTGTGCAAAGTAATTGGTTAGCTCTTCTATCTCTTTAGCGTAATTTTTGTTTTCTTTTAAAACATTTGGTTCTCCTAACCACCAGCGACCTCTAGAGTAGGTACTTGGCCAATTTAAATGTATGCCATCATCAGTTTTAATAGCAGCATCTTCCCAGTTCCAAGCATCTAATTGTACAACACTTGATGTTCCAGAAATACGTCCTCCACGAGGTGTAATTTGAGCCATTAAAACACCATTTGGTCGCATAGATTCTACTACTTTAGATTCGGTGTTATAAGCAATAAGACTACGTATGTGTGGATTCATAGCGCCAACTTCGTCATCATCATTGGTAGCACGTACAGCGTCTACTTCGACCAAACCTAAAGTTGAGTTTGGTGCAATAAAACCAGGATAGACATGCTTACCTTTAGCATCAATGATTGTTCCCTTTCTTGCAATTTTTGTGTTGGCACTACCAACAAAAGTAATTGTACCGTTTTCAAACATTATTAAAGCATTTTCAATAACGTCACCATTTCCTAAATGTGCAGTGGCACCTTCAATAGTAATGGCTGTGGTTTGTTTATCTCCAGGCGTTTGTTGGGCAAAACTAATTACCGAAACACATAACGTTAGGATTAATATTTTAAATTTTCTCATGATTTATTATCGTTTTATTTCCGCTTAAGCGAAACATTTATGAGTGTATATTTTATATATGACTTTAGGTATTGACTAGTGTTGGTGGTCAATAGAATCGCAATGTAAAAGCTCTTTTTCTTTTTTCTCAATAGGTTTTGTTTTTAACCCTTTGTTTTTAGCTTGAAGCATTAGCATTGTTAATTCATTTTTCTCCTTTTTGATAGTCTCTCTAAGTTTAGCATCACGCTCTAAATCAAAATAAACTTTTCCTTCAATGATTGTTTTTTCCGCTTTAGCGTAAATAGACAACGGGTTATCACTCCATAGCACAACATCTGCATCTTTTCCAACTTTAATACTACCAACGCGATCGTCGATATGTAATAATTTAGCAGGATTTAAGGTTACAAACTTCCAAGCGTCTTCCTCGCTAATATCTCCATATTTCACAGATTTAGCAGCCTCTTGATTTAAACGTCTAGACATCTCTGCATCGTCACTATTTATAGCTACTAAAACACCAGCGTTGTGCATAATTGGTGCGTTAAAAGGGATAGCATCATTAACCTCGTACTTGTAAGCCCACCAGTCAGAGAATGTTGATCCTCCAACACCATGTTCTACCATTTTGTCTGCTACTTTGTATCCTTCTAAAATATGTGTGAATGTGTTGATTCTAAAGTTGAATTTTTCAGCAACCTTCATAAGCATATTAATTTCACTTTGCACGTAAGAGTGACAAGAGATAAAACGCTCTTTATTTAAAATTTCGGCAATAGTCTCTAGCTCTAAGTCTTTACGGTAAGGTTTACCGCTTTTCTTTAAAGCATCATACTCTTGTGCACGTTGGAAATAGTCTGTAAACACTTGTTCAACACCCATTCTAGTTTGCGGAAAACGGGTTCTTGCATTGTCTCCCCAATTGGCTTGTTTTACATTTTCTCCTAAAGCAAATTTGATAAATTTAGGACTGTTTTGGTAGACTAAATTATCGGCTTTTTCTCCCCATTTTAATTTAATGATTGCTGATCGTCCTCCAATTGGATTGGCAGATCCATGTAAAATCTGGATACTAGTAACACCTCCAGCAAGGTTGCGGTAAATATCTACATCTTCAGCATCCAAAACATCTTCAATAGTAACTTCGGCAGTACTGTTGTGTCCTGCTTCGTTAACACTTTCTGTTGCAATATGCGAGTGCTCGTCAATAATTCCAGACGTTAAATGTTTGTTGGTTCCGTCTATAACAGTCGCATTACCAGCATTTAAATTAGTACCGATTTTTGCAATCTTTCCGTTTTTAATTAAAACGTCTGTATTTTTAACAATACCATCTTCCTCATTAGTCCAAACCGTTACGTTTTTAAACAATAACGTTTCTTGCTTAGGTAAACTTTCCATACCGTAAGCCATGTTTGGATAGGTTACAGGATAAATTTTAGGAGCTACTTCATCATTGTCTTCCGTTTTATCCTTGTCTTTTTTGTCATCTTCTTTAACTTTTTTATTGGCTAAAAAAGTCCCTTCGTTACCATTAGGGTAATATAATTTACCGCTTAACATGTTTGGGTTGGTCACGTTTGTTACCACTCTAATAAATTCTTTTTTTGTACTATCTGCAGCAGCAAAGGTTAATTGCATCCAATTATCACTAAAGCTTATTTTAGAACCATATTCTTTTGTACTTGTTTTAACCTTAGATTTTAGTTTTTCAATTTCGCCAGAAATTTCTAACTCGTAATCCGTATTATCAAAATTAAAGGTGTAACTACCACGTAAATCTGTAGTATTCATTGCTACTAATTCATCTTTAATACCAGTTACCCAGTTTTCGTAAATAGTCGTTTCTTTATCAAAAACGTCACCAGACGTTATTAAAAAGTTAGCATAAGCACCTGATTTTAAATGTCCAAGCTCTGTTGATTTACCAATAATTCCGGCAGGCACAGTTGTTAAAGCTTCTAAAGCTTTTGTTTTATCTAAACCATATTCAATAGCCTTTAAAATATTAGGCATTAATGATTTTGACTCTTTTAATTTATGTGTTGTTAATGCAAACTGAATATTGTTTTCGGCTAAAATTTTAGGATTAGCAGGACTTTGGTTCCATGCTTTTAAATCTTCAAGACTAACAGATTGTGCCAATAGTGGATCTTCCATATCATATGCATCCGGAAAGTCTAATGGTAAAATAAATTTAGCATTGGTGTTTTTAATGTCACTAATAAGCTCATACTCATCACCACCACCAACAAATACATATTGGATACCAAATTGGTCACCTAATTTGTCAAAACGTAACGCATTTATTTTTTTGCCAGCATCAAAAAACTGAACCAGATTTTTGTTAGCAATGTAAGCTTCTAAAGCACGATCTCTTTCTTTAATATTTCCTTTAGCGTACCAATCTGCATCATGGTTTACTTGTCGTAATAACGCCATAGTACCCATTAATGATGTTGGATACGCCTGTCTAGAAGTTTTGCTTTTTGATGTTCCAGAAAATTGTCCAACTTTGTCGTCCAATAATCTAGTAGCATCACTACCAGAAGCTGCTAATGTTACTAAAACACCAGTACCTTGGATTATACCATCATCAATATGCGAGGTTACAACACCAAAACCAGCTTTACGTAATTCTTCAGCTTTTTTGCTATCAAATTCAAAATGGTCTATTGCATTTTGGTCAGGTCTAATATGGTCATTCCAATAAAAACCTTCGCGATTAGCGTCATATTGCGGACTTCTGTTATTTCCAGAAGCGCTACTAGGTGTTTTTATACCAAAATCTGTATAAATATCAATAAAGGATGGATAAATAGATTTACCAGTTACATCAATAACAACAGCGTTTTTTGGGATAGTAATAGCAGCTCCAGAAGAGACAACTTTACCATCTTTAATGAGTAAGGTTCCGTTTTCAATAACTTGATTAGGAGTGACGTAAATTTTAGCGTTTGTTAATGCTGTGTAATTAGACGTGTTGGTTTTTACACCATCGTTTTTAGGAACATACTCTTGTGCAAAAGAAAAATAACTGCACAACAGCAGGCTTAATGCTGCCCATTTTTTAATCATTGGTTGATAGTTTAAGGTTGATAAACACTAAAGATACGCATTAGCCAATATGCCAAACAACACCCAATTAGGATTTTAACGTTTTTATAAGATTTTATCTTCCAAATAATTAACCAATAAAGCCACCACATAGCTATAGCTATCCATACCTTTGGCTTGGTTGTTAGCTTTTAGGTAAGACGTGTAAGTAGATCTAAAAATTGGTTCCAACGGGTTTTTGTAATCATTCCAAAAGTCTCTAACCTCTTGATAGTTTTTTAAAATACCTATATTAATCGTTGGTAATAATTTATAATATAAATCAGGATCAC
Organism: Olleya sp. AS48; assembly: GCF_038900355.1. Classification (NCBI taxonomy): domain Bacteria; kingdom Pseudomonadati; phylum Bacteroidota; class Flavobacteriia; order Flavobacteriales; family Flavobacteriaceae; genus Olleya; species Olleya sp. AS48. The sequence goes on from NZ_JBBMRD010000012.1 coordinate 100,175, forward strand.
GTCTAAAAATTTCACCTAGACAATGCCTTAAACCAAAGGTGTAACCCGAATATTTAAAGTAGATATTAGTATTGCTAATAGTCGCTAAAAAGCCAATAAAATTAGCCTCATTTTCTTTAGCGTAACCCAATTGGTGCGCTACTTCATGTGCAGCAGTGGTCGGAAATTTGTACACAGGAATCATATCATCCACCTGAGCCTCATTGGTTAATGGATTAAGATAACCACTAAAACCCATGTACGTTAATGGGTAACTAAATAATGACTTTTTTAAACTTTTAGGATGGTATTCCAAATGCGGAAAATCAGTTTTTAAAGCCTCATAACTTTTAGGCGTTAATGCTAAAATTTCGGATTTAGTAAATGGTAAATCGACCTTCAAACTATCATTTTTAGTAATCTCTAGATGTATGGAATTTGATTTTTCAATCAAGTTTTTAGTCACAGTAACTAATTGCTCAGTAGTGTAATCATCCTCTAAATTTAAATTTTTATGCAAAGGATTTCGGTAATAATTAAAACCCCAAAATAAATGAAACGCTATAAAAATAATACTAACAGCAGCAAACACATCAATTAGCCAATGGACAGTATCTTTCCAGATGCGTTTTACATTTAAAATTAGCCAACGGAAAATAAAAATAATACTAAAAGCATATAAAAAATCGCCAAAACTAAAAGGTAACCAACCCAAAGTATACCTAAATAATTTAGAAATAAAAGGATATAAACCATTACTATACACAACCTCGATTGTGTCCGGAAATTTAGCCACAACTTTCACCAATATATACATAGGTATAATCAGTAGGGCAATCCACAGTTTTTTGTTTTTTAGCATGACTCAAAAATAATTAAAAATTGGGACCAATCACTTAGGTTTATTTAAAAGGTTTCTACCTGCTGTCCGTTATATCTTTTTTTGCAAAAAAGGATGCCACTACCATCAGGAGTAGCGACTAATGTTATTTCTAACTTAAAAAGGTGTCTAAATGCATCTGCAATTTGTACTTTTGTAATTCAATAAAAACTATACAAATGAGTCAAGACGTTAGAGCTTTAGAGCCAAAAGCATTATGGAATAAATTCGCAGATTTAAACGCAGTACCAAGACCTTCAAAAAAGGAGGAGCGTGTGATTAAATTTATGAAAGACTTTGGTACCAATTTAGGTTTAGAAGTTATAGAAGATGAGGTTGGAAATGTGATTATCAAAAAACCAGCAACTGCAGGAATGGAAGATCGTGTGACTATTGTAATGCAATCGCATTTAGATATGGTACACCAAAAAAATGCAGATACCGATTTTGATTTTGACACACAAGGGATCCAAATGGTAGTGGAAGGTGACTGGGTAAAAGCAAAAGGAACAACCCTTGGTGCAGATAACGGTTTAGGAGTAGCAACCATTATGGCACTTCTTGAAAGTACAGACATACCACATCCAGCAATTGAAGCCTTGTTTACAATTGACGAAGAAACTGGTATGACAGGAGCAATGGGATTAAAAGGTGGTTTGTTAACTGGCGGAATCTTGTTAAACCTAGATACGGAAGAAGATGACGAGATTGGTGTTGGTTGTGCAGGAGGTATTGATGTTACAGCAACAAGAACGTACGAGCAAGAAGAAACTCCTGAATTTAAAATAGGATTTGAAGTAAAAGTAAAAGGCTTACAAGGTGGACACTCAGGTATGCAAATACACGAAGGTTTAGGTAATGCCAATAAATTAATGAACCGTTTATTATTTGATGGCTTTGAAAACTTTGGTTTACGAATCTCAGAAATTGATGGTGGAAGTTTACGTAACGCTATTCCAAGAGAAAGTAGAGCAGTAGTTGCAATAGATGCGATACACGAAGCTGCTTTTATTAGCGAAATGGAAGAGCTAGGTAACACTATTAAAACCGAACTTAAAACTATGGAGCCTGATTTGGTGATTGAAGTTTCTAAAACTGAAACTCCTGAATTAATTATGGACCTTGGTGTACAAGAAGGATTAACACGTGCTATATATGCAGCAGTAAATGGTGTGTATCGTATGAGTGCTGATATACCTGAATTGGTAGAAACATCTAATAATATTGCACGTGTAATTGTTAAGGATGGTCAAGTAAAAATAGGATGTTTAACGCGTAGCTCTGTAGAAAGTAGTAAAATGGACTTAGCAAATACGTTGCGTGCTGCATTTGAGCTTACAGGTTGTGAGGTTGAGCTTTCTGGAGATTATCCAGGATGGACACCAAACATGGATAGCTCGATATTAAAAGTGTTAGATAATTTATACCAAAAATTAAATGGCGAAAAAGCACATATTGCTGCTTGTCACGCTGGTTTAGAATGTGGTATTTTAGGTCAAAATTATCCAGATATGGAAATGATTAGTTTTGGACCAAACATTAAAGGCGCACATAGTCCTGACGAGCGTGCGCAAATATCGTCTGCTCAAAAATACTGGAACTTTGTATTAGAGATTTTAAAGGAGATTCCTAAAAAGTAATCTTTTTAAGTAGTATTATATAAAATAGAAAAAGCACAATCTTAGGATTGTGCTTTTTTATATGATTTATTAATGTTCGTTTAACGCTTTCGGCTATGAGTAGTTGCGTGGTTTAGCGATTAACTTAACAGTACACACCAAGTTGGAAATTCCGCAGGAATTTCCAAAGTAGGCAAGAACAAGCAATTACTTATAGCCATTGTTAGGCACAGTTTTTATTTTATTTCCAATTTAGTCTTTATATCAGATAATGAGTTTGTGTAAACAACTACATTGTTTTCTTTATCAAGCAGAATGTAGGTCGGGAATATTCGGATTTCTAAACTGTTTGTGAGACTATTTTCTTCTTTCTCTAAATAATTTGTCCAAGGAAGGTTCTTTGTTTTTAAATATTTTTTCCAAGTTTCAATTCTACTACCTTGGTCACTTGACAAACTCACAATTTTAGTTTTTTTATCTTTAAAACTATTTGATATTTCTTTGATTTCGATATGGTCTTTGATACAAGGTGGACAAGCTGTGTGCCAAAAATCCAGTAAAACATAATCGTTGTTTTCGATTAATATTTCACTTTCTTTGTTGTTTTTGTCTAAAAATTTATATTCGGTTATGTTAATATTACCACTATTCAATTTTGATTTTAGCGTCTTAATTAATAATCCAGAAGTGTAATGATTTTTTAAGCTTTGAGGTTGAGAATTTATAATTCCCGATAATTGTGAAAGAACTTCTCGATTATTTTGATTTTTAAATAGAATATTTAATCCAATCATATATGAAAAAGGATTATCAATGTTTTTATTTAATTGTTCAAATAAAAATTTGCTTATTTCTTCATCAGTTGCATTTGCTGAAATTAGATTTTCAAATCCTTTTTTATAATCGGCAGTTTTATTAAAAATTTCAGAACCCTTTACGTTAATTCTTACTACTTGAGATTGTAGTGATAAATCTACTTTTAAATTCCCTTTGTCAAACCAAACTCTTTCTTTGTATAAAGAATCGTTGGTTTTGATATTAAAAAAATATTCTTCAGTTAATTCATTATTAAAGTTCAATTTAGTGTTTTCTGAAAAGTCGTATGAGATGTTTCCTCTGAAATTTTGAAAAACAATTGATTCAATTTTTTCATCTGATACGATTTCGATTGATAGATTTAAAGCATTTTCCTGACTGAACAGAAAGTTAGCAAAGATTAATGCTATTAGTTTTATAGTGATTTTCATTTCGGTTTTGGTTTTAATTGTGCCTAAAGTATAGCGAATATGATTGCGTTTCAATGAATTATATTCGAAGTTAAACGAATTTAGTTGAAAAAAATGACAAAGTCAAATTTGCAATTAATGCAGTATCAGAATAAAGGTTAAGATAAAGTTGATTAATACACGCAAATATTTTCTGCTCAAAAATACTGGAACTTTATAATGTAGATTTTAAATGAGATTACTAAAAAGTAATCTTTTTAAGTAGTATTATATAAAATAGAAAAAGCACAATCTTAGGATTGTGCTTTTTTATGTGATTTATTAATGTTCGTTTAACGCTTTCGGCTATGAGTAGTTGCGTGGTTTAGCACTTAACTTTGCAAGTACTTACTAGGCTGAAAATACACACGGATTTTTAGAAGTAGGCGAGAACAAGTAATTACTTATAGCCATTGTTGTACATAGTTTTTTAATTTGCTATTTCCTTCTTGAATGCAAAATAAGCAGAAGAGCCCGAAAAGTTGTCAATATTCCAAAATTGATGCTCATAAACTCCAATAACTGAAATGTAATCTAAAGTTTTATTCTTGAAAGCCTCTACAAGAACATCTGGTAATTTAAATCCCATATACCTATTAAAGTGTTCTTTATCTAAATCGTATATTCTCTCTTCAAATTTTTGATAATAAAAATATATTTCATTATCCTTCGGTTTTGCTTGAGACCTTAATTCTTTTAATAATTTTAAATTTTCAGAAAGAAACACTTTGTGTGTAATACTATTTATTTCTTTTATGCATAAATGAACTTCATTATATTTTGGATGCTTTATACAATTGTTTTTTACCAAAAAGTTTTTATCATTAGCAGACTCTTTGTAATCAATTAGATTTTTATTCTCTGCGATGGTGTTTTGTTCCGACGTTTTTTTATTTTTTTCTTTTAAATAATAGAATGGGTTTTCTGATTCATTAGAGAATAGTTCCTTCTTTCCACCATTACAATCGTCAATATCAATCATTTTACTTTCAAAATTAAAGCGACTACTTAAAAATAGAAAAGGATCAAATTCTTCTTTTGTTCTTTGTAAGTAGGTGTCTTTACAATCAGTATTATCATCAAAATTTAAGATTTGATATAACTTTGAACCATCATAGTTAAATACTTCCCATTTTCCTGTTTTAAAACCATCTTTGTAAAAAGATTTAAGTATCAATTTACCATCTCTGTAGACTTTCCATTCTTCTATTCCATTTTTAAGTTTCATAGAACTACTAAACTTACTATTGTTAGTTGTTCTTAAAGATATTGATTCAAATGAAATAACTTTTCCCATATCGAATAATCCTTTAGTCATTATATTTCCATTCCTATCGTACTCAATTAGTTCACCATCAACAAGTCCTTCTTTAATTGTATATTCTTTTCTTAATTCGCCTTCATAATAATAGTCGAAGCATTTACCATTTTGAATACCATCCTTTGCACTTCCTTTATTAAAAAGAGTTTCATTACTATTGTAGAACTCATAAGCTCCATCAATCACTCCATTTTTGTAATTAACTTTAAACTCCAATTGGTTGGGACTTCTATATTTATTGTGTAGTCCATTAATTTGGTTTTTAGAAAAAACAGCTTGATTACTTATTTCTCCAGTAGGAAAAAATTCTGTATATAGTCCTTCTAATTTACCATTTTCATAAGTTTCTGTACTCTTTATTTTTCCATTTAAATAGTATGTTATGAGTTTACCATTTAGAGTATTATTTTTGAAGTTTCCTTTTTGTGTTACAATTCCATTTTCATTATACCAAATAGCTTCTCCTTCTAGTATAAGAGGCTCTTTAGCAGTGCTAGAAACACCATCAAATTGCAACTTATCATCCATTAAATAATCTTTTACAATAAATTTGTTATTAGAAGGGTGAATTTGCCTATAATAAATCGCATTCATTTTATCAGTTTCCTTCCAATCTTTATCAAAGTAGATAGTTTGTTGGCTATAGATATTTGTACTTATTATTAAGAGTAGAATCGTTATTAATCTTATCATTTTATTCTGTTATTTTATTTGTGTACAAAGTATAGCGAATATGATTCCGTTTCAATAAATTATATTCGAAGTTAAACGAATTTAGATGAAAAAAATGATAAAGTCAAATTTGCAATTAATGCAGCATCACAATAAAGGTTAAAATAAGGTTGATTAATACACGCAAATATCTTCTGCTCAAAATACTGGAACTTTGTATTAGAGATTTTAAAGGAGATTCCTAAAAAGTAATCGTTTTAAGTAGTATTATATAAAA